>NZ_JAUBUG010000089.1:0-25106 GCF_036705345.1 Microcoleus sp. B3-D2 | reverse complement strand
AATTAATCCGAAACATCTCAAAAACTGGTTTACTAATTGCTGCTACTGTACCTCATAACATCCGGAAGTGCTGTATAATAAGTCATATCAAATGCGGTAGCATACTCCCGCGTAAAATCCAGTCAACAGCGATGCCCTGAGCGAAGCCGAAGGGTCAACAACCACGGAGGCTGCAACCGGATTTCATCTAATTCATCTGCGTTAATCTCTGTTAATCTGCCCTCATCGGCGGTTAAAAAAAGAGAAATTTTCGGGTCGCAGATGACAAGGGATTGACGCAGATTCACGCAGATCAAGAGAATAGATATATGAATAATTCCCAGGTAATAGATTTAAGATAATTCTAAAATCTAAAATCTAAAACCTTATGAATTTTTGCTTTTTTATCCCAACACATTATCTACAGCAATTTGTATATTGGGAAAAGCTAGAATCGATAAAGTCTGACCTCGCTGGAATCTGTGAATATTTTGGTATCCCGAGGGAGAAGGTTCGCGATAAACTACTACACATTGCTCGTTAATATCTACCAGCCAAACTTCTACAATATTGTTTTCGGCATAAAGAGGAATTTTGATATTTCTGTCAGTTTCAGCGGTTGCATCCGCTACTTCCACAATGAGTAAAATATCCTCAGACTGAGGATGTCCCGATTCGTAAAAATCATCGCGCCGTCGCAGCAAGGAAATATCCGGCTCAGGTTCCGAGTAATCGTCCAATTCTACCGGATCTTGAACTCCAATGGTTACTCTCGATAATAAGCGGGTATAGAATAACTCTGTCAGACGCTTGACATGAGATGTATGCCTTCTACCGACGGCGGCCATTTGAACAATTTCTCCTCGAATTAATTCAACTTTATCATCTTTTGTCAAGATGCCAGCTTCAATCATATGATGATATTCTTTTACTGTAAATAACCGCTTGATTAACTGAGTTGTCATCATTGTTTCGTACAGGAATATTCGAGTTTTTGTCTGCGACCCAGGTTTAATAATGTGATTATTATACTACATTGACCAGTAGTCATTCAGTAGGAACGATATTGCCCGCCTTACAATCGATGAATCTAATCCCAGGATTGCAATTGCCCAACCCAATGCTGGACAAAAGCAGAAATGCGATCGCGCCGAGTTTCAAAAGTAGCAGCAATCCAGATAAATACAATCCCAAAAGCCAAACCAATAGCCCATTTAATCAGCGGATAATCGAATATCAGAACCACCAACTGATAGAAAACATTGATTAAAAATACAGCCGTTCCCACAAACAAAAACGCCCGAACTCGCAGCGCCAAACCCGCTGCAATAGCCACCAAACTAAAAACTCCTGCCACTAAACCGTAGCTTTGCTGAGTCAAAAGAGGTATCCCGCAAATCAGCACTGTTGCGAGCATTCGCAGAGTGTGGCGCAGCGGTTTTTGTGCTGGTAATTTGAGAGTGCGATCGAACTGAGTAATGTAAAGTAAAGAAAGTCCTAAAGGAGTAACATAAAACTCTGGCTGAGTCAATCCTATTTGCCAGAACCACCGCAGCATTATCCAGTCCATTATCGCCACACTCACATAGGTAAAACGGACTTCCTGCCTTTCCCAAGCCAGGAAAAAATAGAAGGTAGCAGCTATCAGCAAGCTAATCGGATAAAACTTAGCCGGACTTTCCAAAATAGTAACTATTGGAATCAGCGAAGCAATTACCTGCCAAGGTTTTTTTGACCAACCCCAGTTGTCCCAAGGCAAAATGTAAATGAAATAAGCTAATAGAGAAGCGAGGGCAACTTTCCAAGGCCCCAACGGCCCGGAAATATACTTAACTAAAGGCGTATTTATCCAATAAAGCCGGATGCCAAAGGCTTCTAGCCAGCCAAAGTAAATCCAAATTTCTGCCCATTGGCGATCGAGATTATTTCGCCCTTGCAAGAAAGCATATTGAACTAATAAAGCACCAGTGACTAATCCTAAACTTAAGGCGGATTTAATATCATTCGCAGAAGCTGAAATCAGCAGCCAACTGCTCAAAACCCAGTGCAGGTGAGCAAATATTTTTAACTCTGCATTAGTTAAATGTAAATAATTGCTGAGCCAAGGGGATAAAATGCGATAGATATATGTTAAAGTTGTGCCGAGAGTGGCCAGGACAATTAAACCGTCGCCAAAAGCTCCTCCCGGTGTTTGAAAAAGTTGATAGAGTAGCGATTCGTAAGCAGCAACGGAAACGCCCATTAATCCTAAATAAACCAAAGGTTTGAATTCTGGCTCCCGCCTACCAATGCCGATCGCAATTAAAGACGCCCCCAACACAGTTAAACCAGTCCAATTCGCAAAAGTGTGCGATCGGAAAGTTAAACCCAATACGCCGTAAACCAAAGGTATAAAATGAATGCTAGGTAAAATTGTTGGATCGGGGTGTCGGCGCCGCCACCAATCCCCCAACAATTGCGTAAACAATCCGAGAGCAATATTAGCAACTGCCAGATTAATAGTATTTTGTTCTACAAAACTCAAACCCACTGCTGTCAACAACTCCAAACTCCAAGCCAAAGCATAAATTGCCAGAGGGGAAAGTTGCCGTAAACTTCGGAAAATAATCGCAGCCATTATCACCAAAATAGCAGCCAAAACTTCAGTAGAGCGCGGAAAACTAAAGCTACTGCCTGCGTAGAGTTCATAGGAATAAATAGTAATAGTTGTTAACAGTAAGCCTGCGAGTAAGATTGCCCACCCATCTAAAGCTCGATCGTAAATTTCAGCTAATTGAGAAGACTCAGGTAAACGGCTGGAAAAACGAACAATCATGCTGCGAAGCAACCACAGACACAAAAGAGCGATCGCCCCAGCAATTGCCCAATCCCAACCCGACACAAAACCTAATTCATAAATCACCGCAGCTACGAAACTAAAGCCAAATCCCACTCCAATTGCAGCCGCTGGTAACTCGACTAAATAGTAAGTATTAACCAACATTAATACGGCTGCCAATCCCAAACCAATTAATCGATATCCCGGAAAAATAAAAATTATAACTTGTGCGAGTATTAAAGCGATCGCACTAAAGGTACTGGCAACTTGTTTGTGAGGAACCTCAGTATATTTAGCAACAGCAGTCAAAGCCAAAGGAGTCGCCAGCCAGAGCAAACTCCACTGAGGGCGATGAGTGGCAGTACCCGCACTCAAATAATTTTGCAACAAGATAAAGCAGAATCCTGCTATTGCTAAGCCTAGATACCATGAACTTTGGAACCATGCAGGATGCCAGCGGAAAAACGCAGAACTTTCTCGGGCATTTGCCGCTTTCATCCAGACAAAAAATCCCCATTCAGCAGCCATAAAAATTAATAAAATTGCCGTCCAAATATTCGGTGTCTGGTTCGGGAAAAATAAGTCAATTGCCGAACCGATCGCGCCTAAACCCATAATATGAGTTAGGAGAACCAAAATTGCCGGCTTTCCCTCGTGTTCAACAGCAGAAGCCGGGCTCGAAACTCGGCGGGAATTCTCGGCAATTACGTATTTCCAAGCGATCCCACCTAAAGTTAAAGTAGATACCAATAAATTGAGCGATCGCCAAAACGGATTGACAAAACTAATAACAGTTAAAACACTCCCCAAACCGAGAGCAAGGTTTTCGCCAAAACTGGCAAGTTTAAACTTTCGCTTGCGGTAGAGCCACTGTGCCACACTTACTATTAAAATTAAATAAGGCAACAGCAGAACACCCCAAAAAGCCCAAGGAGTTTCCTGAGAGTTTGTAAGCTGAGTTAAAAATGCAACAAATTGTGTTTTAATCCCTAAAGGAAGCAGTCGCCAAAACAGCCAAATACTCTGAAGTCCCACCGCCTCAAGCATTAGCAAATCAAACTCTTGCCAAAAGCGCACTAAACGGTTGTAATAAAACCAAACAGCCAATCCGCTAACTGCGATCGCCTGTAGCGGAATTTGGCGAAAACAAACCAGCCATCCCAAACCCAACAAACCCCCTCCCGCTAATTGCCAGTTAAAAAAGTTGCTGGGATTTGGCTGGCCGGATATATTGTTTTTAATAGTTCCAAATTGCCGGGTTTGCTGCCAATCTAGCCATGCTAAAAGCACGCCACACATCGCCAAAGCTAAACCCATTTCAGCGATATTTACATCCTTGACAAATATCGCTCTACCCAGTAAAATTCCTAACGAATAAGCTACTAAAGCCGCTTTTTTGTAAGTCAGAAAATCTCGGCTCAAACTGAAAGCAGCGGCGAATGTTTCAGTATTTTCTCCGCGTTTGATAGATTGCAATCGTTGTTGCTGAACTTGATAAACTCTAGCAGCAGCAGTTCCCACTGTACCTAAATAAACCGCAGCCAGGGAAAAGCCGGCCAATGCCCACCCCCAGTGCAAATAACTCAATCCCAAGTGATTTAACGCGATCGAGCGAGTGATGTTTTTTCCTGAAAAGCTTTGATATTGATCTTTTATAATCCGGGCTGTTATCCAAGTCAAAATAAGTGCCGCTGCGATTGCTACCGCCCAATCCCAAGGATACCGCCACAATCCAAAAGTATCCATCGCCCAAAAATTGATCGGCACTAGCAACAGTGTCACTTCTTGCAAAGTTTGAGCAGTCAAGTGCAAATTATGCTGTCTGTTTGCCCAACTGCTAATCGCCCAAAAAGTTAAAGTATAAGCTAACAAAACTCCATATTGTCCCGCGGCCGGAAATCTTTCCCACTGACTGGCAGCTAAGACTCCAGAGGAGACAACTACCATGAACACTCCTAAAAACAACAGCCACACCACGCTAATTTCTGCCATTAGCGACTGCAAAATTTGACCGATAAAATTAGGGGTTTGAGTAGTTTCTGTGGGCCTAGCAACGCTTTCTCTGCTGTTAGGTACTGCTTTTTGCGTTGATAAGGCAGGTACTTTTGGCTCGGCAATAGGAGCTCGCGGGTTCTCAATTTCAGAAAGGTCTACAGCGGGATCTCTGAGTGGGCAGACTAAATACTGTCGGCACAATTCCTCAACCTCAGCGGGCGAAAGTAAACCTAGCCGCAGCCACGCATCTAAGCCTGTCAACAACTCAGGATGCGATGCTAAGACGCTCAATTCAATTTTGCTCGATCGATCTTTGGGAGACGACATTGGCTTAAACTTGTACTAAGTACCTTCAAGCTATAGCCTAGATTAATGTCGAGCGAACATAGCAACATTCCGCCATTGAAATTGGCACAATAAGTATTTATGACTAAATATCTGTTGCAGCCAGTGTCAACCGATAAAAAAATCCCGCTGATGGGCCTAAACCAGCGTACATCAGCGGTGAAAAACTTCAAATAAGGGCACCGTAGCGGTGTCCTTACCGATCGACATATTGCAGCAAAGTGTCTACACTAGCATTGTGGTCTATGAAAGAAAACAAATGTTTGAAGAGGAGTTTTCCATCTGCACCCAAAACAAACTGAGCAGGCAAAGGAGCACCTAAAGCCTGACCGACTTGATAAGCCCGAAATACTTTACAGCCTGGATCGGAAAGCAGAGGCATTTTCAAACCTAAATCTCTAACCACAATTTGGCTTTGGCGATCGTCGGTACTGGTAACCATCAATAATTCTATATTGCGATCGGCAAATTTTTCCCAGTTTTCATTCAAAGCTTTAATGTGAGGAAAACAGAAAGGGCAATATTGCTTTTCCGTAAAAATCCGCGTAAAAGCCAGAACTACCGGCTTATCGCCCCGATAATTCGACAGCCGCACCAATTTGCCATTATTAATATCCGGCAATTCAAAATCAGGCGTCATCTGTCCCAGCTTCAGAACATTACTCGCCGGAACAGGCAATAAATTTTGGAAAAACCGCTCATTTAACAAGCCGCTAAAATTAGTAGAAGTCAGCATATTTCCTAATTGGGTAATTGCTAATAGCTAATTGTTAATTAAAAATCCGGTTAAATGAATTCCCCTGCGGGTAGGGACACGGCAGTGTCGTGTCCCTACACCTATAATGTGCTTAAACTGAAGCAAAGAATACCTTAGACTTGACCGGATCGGGAGTCATAGTCTTGTCACCGGGCTGCCAGCCGGCGGGACAAACTTCATCGGGGTGAGACTGGACGTGTTGGATAGCTTGCAGAGTACGGAGAGTTTCATCCACGTTGCGGCCGAAGGCAAGATTGTTAATAGTAGAGTGTTGGATGATGCCTTCTTTGTCGATGATGAACAGACCTCTGAGGGCAACGCCTGCTTCTGGGTCGAGGACGTTGTAGTCTGAACTAATTGTTTTTTTGAGGTCAGCAACTAAGGGATAGTTGAGGTCGCCGACACCGCCTGATTTGCGGTCTGTTTGTATCCAAGCGAGGTGAGAGAATTCGCTGTCAACGGATACGCCGAGGATTTCGGTATCGATTTTCTTGAAGTCCTCGAAGCGATCGCTAAATGCTGTAATCTCAGTCGGGCACACAAAGGTGAAGTCCAAGGGGTAGAAGAACAGGACTACATACTTTTTGCCTTTATAGTCTGACAGTTTAACTGTCTTGAATTCCTGATCCACTACGGCTGTTGCTGCGAAATCGGGTGCAGCTTGACCAACCCGGAGGCATTCACTGGTCATAGATTTTGTTTCCTGTTTTACGAACTGTTACAAATATATCATACTCATAACGACTACAAGTATCTTCTGGCTCAATCAAAAAAAATACGCTCTCAAATTTGAGAGCGCAGTTTTTTTGATTAAATAATGGCTCAGGCGGGATTTGAACCTGCGACCTTGGGCTTATGAGTCCCCTGCGCTAACCACTGCGCCACTGAGCCAAATCTACTTCACGATTTACTATCGTAGCACGGTAGGGCTAGCTATGTCTTCTTTTCAAACAACATTATTTCTAATAACTTCCAGTAAAAGTTATGAGTTTTGGTAATCATTCAAAACCCATAACTTTCGACCAGTCGTTACCGAGAAGCGCTGGACGCATCGTCGGGCAGCAAAGCCATTGGATTGATAGCACCCTGTCCGGCGGGATGAATTTCAAAGTGCAAGTGTGGCCCGGTACTGAAGCCAGTGCTGCCCATTTCTGAAATTTGTTCCCCTTGAGCAACTCTCTGACCCTTTTGCACCAAAATTCGGCTGTTGTGGGCATAGACAGTCTCAGTGCCGTCAGGATGGGTAATTTCCACCAAATACCCGTAGCCGCCGTCGTTCCACTGAGCATAGGTAACCACCCCGTCTGATGCTGCCACAATTGGCGTGCCGATCGGCCCTGCAATATCAATTCCTTTGTGCATCCGTCCCCACCGCCAACCGTAGCCAGAAGTAAGAACGCCCTTAGATGGCCAAATAAACCCGCTAGCCGACTGTTGTTTGCCGTTAGGCAGATAAGTATCAGGGTTAGAAAGCGGAGGCAGTTCCGGAGAAACCATGCGTCCCAAAGACGGGTTGCTTAGGGGGTCGTAACCCTCAGAGCCCAAAGGAGCAGTTGCTACCATAGGCTGCTGCCCAGCAGAGGTCGGCGTCAGGTTTATCGGTTGCATTTCGGCTGCGCGAGCGGGGTCTAAACGCTCTTGCTGCTGCTTCTGAACCTGCTCAGACCACGCTCTCGATGGCGGTCTGCTGATTTCATTCTGCACCGCCTCAGTATAGTCGGGGGTGTAGAGATATGGATTGACACTTGGCATATCCTCAGACGGGTTGACCGAGGGCCCGTCAGTTGGAGTCAGGGACACCGCATTGGCGCCGATCGAATTGCGCGAGGCGCGATATTCCTCTCGCAGCCTGACAACTTCTGCCCTCAAGCGTTCGGAATAAGGGTTGAGAGCTTCTGCGGTAGGGAGAGCCTCCGAATTCGATTCTGGTAAAGCGCTAGTTGGATCGGCATTTGAAGCCGGGGCGCTAGTATTTGCCACGAAGCTGATCGGCTGCGGGTATTCTCCCGTAGCTATGGCGGTAGCAGTTGCACTGGCTGGCCCAGGCAGGGCACTGGTGTCAACTGCACCTGTAAATGTTGGTTCGCCTTGAAGAGCCAGCTTCCCTGGATCGCGAATCGTTTGGGAAACTTGAGTGAGCGGAATGCTGTTAATTTGAGGAACCATCGGCGCTGAAATATTGTTCAGACCTTCCAGGTTCTCCAGGGGAGAGACAACAGGCACTGTGGGAGCGGGTGCTGCAACGCCAGCACCGGCTATTTCCGAAGTAGACGAGCTGGGGTTCAAAGATGCGGGAACCGAAGTCGCCGACCAGACAGATGTAGAGTTGGATGCAGAATAAGAGGCTGCCGCCTCCACCCCTGGATTTTTAAACCCAACTTGGGGAATTTTGAGCCGTTGATTGACATTCAGCAAGTTGGGGTTGCCGAGCTTGTTGACGGAGATCAGATCTTTGGGCGATACGCCGTGACCTTTGGCGATCGCATCTAGGGTATCTCCCGGACGCACGCTGTAGAGAGCCTCAGCCGGCGCGGCGGTACTTCCCGCAGGGGGGACTACCACAGCCGAGGGCAAACTGGGTGTTGCCAAAGACTGTTCAATTGACTCGAATGCTCGATCGGGCGATGCTGCTTGACCTCCCCCGGAATTGGGAATTACAGGTGTGGCATCGAGGTCAGGAATAGTTGTCCCAGTTGCATATCCGGGGGAGGTCAGCGTCGGTGCTGACTCGGGCAAAAATGCCGCAGGTGTAGATAAATTTGCTCCCCCCTCCGACCCGAACATAGTTCGACCCGATTCTGTGGTGCGGTTTTCCTGTTTTTTCAAACTGTCGATCGCCCCGTCTGCATTCGGGATGTCGATCGAACTTTGTTCCGGTACCGTCGTGGCCAGCGGGGTCGCTGCGGTTGATGGCAGCGCTGTCATGGCTGCACTATCCAATGGCTCGGAGCCAGTCAGATTTAACTCTTGTTCGGGATTGACCGTCGCTGCGCGATCTAGCGAAGCCGATGTGCT
This sequence comes from Microcoleus sp. B3-D2, assembly GCF_036705345.1. Classification (NCBI taxonomy): domain Bacteria; kingdom Bacillati; phylum Cyanobacteriota; class Cyanophyceae; order Oscillatoriales; family Microcoleaceae; genus Microcoleus; species Microcoleus sp. B3-D2. The sequence continues at coordinate 16,197 of NZ_JAUBUG010000089.1, read as the reverse complement.
ATAGCCGGCGTTCTGTTGTGGTGTGGCTTCCGTCGCAGTCGGAATTCTGAGCTGTTGGCCAACTTGGAGTAGAGTCTCGGGTTTGATGTCGTTGGCAGTTGCTAGTGCCAGCGGTTCAACTTCATAATCCCGAGAAAGCTCCCAAAGGCTTTGCCCCTCCTGCACCTTAACCGTCGCGGGTTCAGAAGGTGATCCGGGCTGTTCGGCCCTGGAACCGTCAACTTGTGCCGACGTAGCGGGCCCGTTGGCCGATACTGGCTGTACTTCAGCGGTGGATTCGGATGTCGGTGCGAGTTCAGACGCGCGAGCGCTGTCTCCATTTCTCGGTAGCAGGATGCCAGAAGCACCTACCGATATTGCCAGCCCGATCGTGGCGAGAGAGCGAACTCTGCCTGTGCTGAGCGTTGTCTGTTTGGATGGTTCCGCAGAACCGTCTCTGTCGATTTCACTAGCCTGAACAGGCTTAATTTGGGGATATGTTCGTTTCAAAAAAACGACCTCCTACTGAGAAGCGCTAACTGTCCTTGGAAACACTCAAGGGGATCGCATGACGCTGAGTTTAAATCAACAAGCAAAAGTATTCTGATTGTTGACAGCTACCATGCTTAGGCCAGATTACCTTGCTTTTTAAATTTAGACAAGCTCAAACCGTCAGAAATTTTAAAATTCTCGGTCAAACCTGCTGCAATTAACCCCAAAAGCCTTACACCGCACTAGCTGGAACGAATATATAAAATCTTCGTTCCCGTAAGGCTCTGAACTCTTACCTATTATCCGACTTTATGCTAATTTCCGGACAGGCAACAACCGTATATTTACTAGATATAGTGTTCAGACCTAAGCTGGCGCTCGCTCACACCCTAAACCGCTAAAATTCTTTATTTTTGTTGCTGAATCCTCTTGGCAGTCATTTGGTGTTGCTGATAACAATCTGTTTTTGAATGAATAAAATATATTAATGTCTGCTATCTAGATTTTCACCCCTTTGATACAAATTTCTTATATTTAAAAGAAGATTTGCCAGCCTGCGGCAGCTATTAAATATCTATATATTTATGTGTTGATAATGATTTATCCCAGCTCGCCCAACTGTCGTTTAGCCTCAAATAAACCCACAGCGGCGCTGACGGAGAGGTTCAAACTCCTGACTCCAGGCTGGCTCATAGGAATAAAAAGTGTGGCGTCGCAGGCATCCAAGACGAATTGGGGAATGCCTACAGTTTCCGAGCCAAACATCAGCCAGTCGCTGGGCTGAAATTGGAATTGCGCGTAACTGTATCGCCCGCCAGTGCTGAATCCGATCGATCGTCCCCCGCGCTGCTGCCGACAGGCCCCAAAAGCCGCTAAGTCTTCGTGGCAGTGGAGATTGACGTAGGGCCAGTAATCTAAGCCGGCCCGTTTCAGGTAGCGATCGCTAATTTCAAACCCCAGCGGGCCGACTAAATGCAGTTCGGTGCCTGTGGCAGCGCAAGTGCGGGCGATATTGCCAGTATTCGGGGGGATTTGCGGGTGAATCAAGACAAGTTGGGGCATGAAGCTAATTAAAAGGATAAAATACAGCTATTGAGAAATTTCTCCAACCACCCAAAGGTAGATCTAGCTTATAGCTTTTATTTATAACCTTTGTCGAGCTCCATTGATTAAATATTCTGATTTGTTTTTGGGCGTCGCTCTGCAACTTTTTTCAGGGAGGTTCGGGCTATTTGTATTATTGGCTGAGTACGCATAGCCAGGGGGCTAGTGAAAGCCCCCGTTATAATAACGGCGGGTACTTCAGGCAGCTAACTGGGCGCACAAGTTGTCTTCGAGCTCCCATTCTTGGTGAGCCATCCCCTGAATTCCTTGGAGAATAATACTGCGGGTGTCCGAACCGCCCTCGTGTAGCTTCAACCACTGCTGCGCCGTGTTGCCTTCCCGGAGAATCTTTTTGAGTGGCGAGAGAAAGCAGCTAAAGCCGCGTTTTTTGGCTATAGGCCACACTTCTCGGTAAATTTCCTCAATCCAATCTCGTGCCAGAATAGTTCTGCCGTCTTGCCAATGGGTGAGTTCGGCATCCAAACTTTGCCGGGATGCAGCAATTTCGTTGGCGTCTGTGAGGGCAACTAAGTCTTCGTTACGGGTGGCCGCCGGCAAGGTGCTGAGTTCTAAAGGGTCTAAGCTGGGGTCTTCCATCATCTGCCAGATGCGAGCTTCTAGCAAGGCAGTGATGGCTAACAAAGCCAGAGGATTGACTTCGAGGTCGCAAATTCTCAGTTCGAGGCGGTTGAGACAGTAGGGGCGGCGATCGCCATTGGGCCGCACGGCAGACCACAAATGGCGGACATTTTGCATGGTGCCGAGTTCTAGCTGTTCTTCAGTCCACTGAATGTAATGCTTGTGACTTTCAAACAGGGGGACGATGGCGGGAGTTTTGGGAAACAAACCCCACCGAGTGGAATGATAGCCCGTGACTTCGCCGTCGAGGAAGGGGGAAGAGGCGCTCAAGGCCAGGTACAGCGGTGCTTCGACGCGGGCGAGGCGGATGGCCCGCATCAGCATTTCTGGTTGGGAGATGCCGATGTTGATGTGAATGCTGGCGGTGACGACTTTGGTGCCGTAGGTTTGCTCGATGTAGGTGTGGTAGGGGTTGTTGGGATCGGATCTGTAAAATCGATCGCTACCTCCGAGAGACAGGGTACTTCCCGGCAGCAAGGTATAGTCGCCCAATTGTTTTAAATACTCGCGCAACCGGACTCGCGGCTTGACTAAGGCGCACAACAGGCGATCGTAGCTGCACAGCGGGGCGGTCGTGTACTCCACATTACGGCTATCAGGCTCCCGGACAAATCCCTCTAGATCGGCAACTATGCGATCGGAGAGACCGACAACCTCACCTTCGGGAGTACCGGTATACATTTCTACTTCAAAGCCTTTTGATAGCAGCACGTTTGTTCCTCAGCTAAGTTGAGTGCTAGTTTCAAGTATCCCAAAAATTGACCTGTTCCTACTATCTTCCACGAGGCAGAGTTGAAATTTTTCGCGACAGGCCCTGAAACCCGGTTTTTCGGGGCCGGCAACTTTGAGCGTTTGTGTTTTAGTTGCGATCGGGCTGCCACGACACATACTGCCATCGCAAAGAGTTTCCGAGGCGGTTTTAGACCCAGAAAGGCTGTTTGTTCGATCGCGAGCGTGTTTCATTGGGTATTCGTGACGAGCGAACTTATGGTGAATAGAACCCACTCCTGCCTCAGTTCGACATCTGTTTTCTGCCTTGAGGGGGATAGCCGCAGATATATCTTGGGTGCGATTCTAAAAGAGGGCTCTGCAATATTTTTGAGCTATAATATTAACCCCCTAAAAATCCCTGTGAAAGAGCAAGAAAGAACCCCTCCCAATTTTTGGAATATGCTAAGCAATTTAGCCTTAGTCCGGTTTTTGCTTTTATTTGCTTCTGGTTGGGCTGGACTGCAACTTTTAGCTTACTTTGAAACAGCAGTCGCGGTTTTCACCATTGCTGGACTCGTGGCTTTTTTGCTCAACTATCCGGTGCGAACTCTCCAGAGATTTTTACCGCGAAGTTTAGCTGTCGCCTTCGTTGTCTTGCTCACCATTTTAGTTTTTGGCGGTCTCACCGTCACTGTAGGCGTCACTCTTTTATCTCAAGGACAGCAATTAATTGACAGCATGACGGAATTTCTGAATGCTCTGGCGCCTCTGTCCGAGCGCATCGAAGCATTCCTGCGGGCGAGAAACCTGCAAGTTAACCTGCGAGTTATTGAGGAACAACTGCGAAATCAAGCTTTGGCGGGAGTTGTATCGAGTATTGCTTTTTTACAAGTATTTTTAACCAATTTATTAAATTTAATATTAATTATGGTCGTGGCTTCTTTCATGTTACTTGATGGAGAGAGGCTGTGGGTGTTGGTTCTCAAATTTATACCCCGACACCTGCACAGGCGTTTAAGTTTAACAATAGAGCGAAACTTTTTAGGATTTTTTCAGGCCCAAATTTTGTTAATGTTATTTTTGACAACAGCAAGTTTTTTAATTTTTCTGCTGTTAGATGTGAAATTTCCCTTGATTCTAGCCTTTATTATCGGCTTGTTTGATTTAGTTCCAGGGATCGGAGCGACACTGGGCATTAGCTTAGTTTGTTTTATTGTATTGTCTCAAAATGTTTGGCTATCTTTAAAAGTATTGGCAGCTTGCATTGTTTTGCAGCAAATTCAAGACAACTTTATTCATCCGAGACTGATGCAAAATTCGCTTAACCTCAATCCGGTAGTGGTATTTTTTGCACTGTTAGTGGGGGCTAGAGCTGCAGGACTTCTAGGTATATTTCTGGCTATTCCCCTAGCGGGAGTGATAGTTAGCTGGTTTGACATTGAAGAAATGCAAGCGGAAGGTTAATTGATACCGCTATCGTATTTTATATCAAATCCGGCTGAAAAATTCGGTCTTAACCTGCCCCGTAGAAGTCCCATGCTTCAAAAACTCTCCTGTGCCTCAAGCGACACTAAAAGTAAAGAGAAAAAAGCAATGTATGGTACACCTTACTGCCTAAAATTAATGAATAAATTGCAAGTCGGTAGGAAATCTTTCTTCTTCTGGTTCTGGATCGTAAATGTAATCGCAGTCAAAGCGCAGAGCTTGAGAGTGGCGGCTGATAGAAAATCCGCAATTAGTCACCATTTCTGTAGTAAAAGTTGCCATGACTAACTCAATGAGCTTTCTGTAGGAAATGTTAGGCAGTTGAACGTAATAAGTGCGTCTGGCAAAAAAAATTCTCTCATCTTTGGGTAGAATTATGCCATTAATTCTGTGGGCGTGTTGAATCGGCTTGATATAGGTTTCAATAAACTGCGACTGATTTTTTTGGAGTCTTGCTAATCTTTCGTGTTGCAACCAGCTCATTTGAAACACAATTTTAATAAATTCAAAGCCCAAAATGTAGTTAAAAACATTATTGCGTTCTTCTGTACTCAAGACGAAGCGGAGTGCAGATTCTAAATATTGGTCAGTTTCTCGGCGCGATTGTTGAGCTGAGTGGATATAAAATTGTTTGATGTAACTTCTTAAATCTGATTCGTTTAATTGTTTTTTGACTCTAAATCTGATTAGATACTCTTTGACTCGATGTAGAGTATCTACATCTTCAAACATTTTTGAGACTAAACCGTCGGCTGTATAATTATCTAAAAATTCTGCTTGCAAGTCGGGAGTAGATGCACACAATATGTAGCAGAGGGACAAGACGTAGCGCCGTTGGTTCCAAGGCAAGCTTTGGGCCCAATCTTTAACTTCTACAGGGAGTTTTTGTAGCACGGTATCTGTGTGGGGGAGTTGAGCAAGGTCGGCATATTTATGTTTTTGTTTAATCATTGCCTGAAACCTTATATTAGTAAGTATAAAGAGCAGTAGAGCGCAGATTATGGGAGGGGGAAGCTGCGACGGAGGGTTGCAAGTTATTGTGTCTTATTTTATTGCCATCTATCTAAATATACATTCTGTAGGGAAGAGCGGGCGTGATCTGTCTCACACTTTTGCGGATTTTAAATCACAAATGCTAGCTCTTCGCATCACATTTGGGGGCGGCGAGTGTCACCGATAAAACTTATTCACGTCACTGGAGCAACCGCGGGTGTCGTTGATGATTAAGTCGGGTGATTCATAAGTTTTTGTTAGTAATTATTACTGAGATCTATCGTGAACTTGACTACAAGTATTTTTCCGAAAAATCAGTGCCAAGACTTAACTTTTCGCGACCGCCTCGTGCAACCATTGCGACAGTGGCTTGATAGCATTACAGTGGGAGAGCCATCAGTAACTCAGTGGTGTGCCAACTTATACTCGCACGGTGTTGTTGTGAGAGAGATCTTCCGTTATAGGGACACCATCTTTTCTACATACCGCCTATGTGCAAGCTTAATCCTGTGTATGAGGAATTAGTGCGGTTGCGTTTTCGATCGCCCTCGTTTTTTCCTAACCTATACGGGGAAGATGTAACGCCGTAGCTAATTGAGGGGTGTCATACCTCGATCGCCCCTTGATATCAATTATTTATGGGGTATGTCGCTCTGGTAGTTGCGAGAGCCATAATTTAAGCCATAATTGTTGATAATATCGATGGATGCCTCTCGATAGGAGCGGGTATCCATTGTGGCGCTTAAGCCAAAAATAACATCAAACGGTAGCAGCAAAAACAATAACTATAAAAATAATTTAATAATTTACGTGGACTCGGGGAAGTGAATATGTTTAACGCAACTGAACTGCTGATTAAGGCTTTTGTCAATCGCCTGATTGAAGGCTACCGCCACACTTATGGCGGGTTTAAATCTGACTATGGAGAGATTATTGCTTGGGTGGCGAGTATGGCTTTAGAAAATATTGCTAATAGCGATGCTCTTTACCACAATGTCGAACACACTATTTTAGTAACCTTGGTGGGACAAGCAATTCTGGGTGGGAAGCACATCCGCGAAGGGGGTGTTTCCTGCGAAGATTGGCTGCACTTCCACATTGCTTTGCTATGTCACGATATCGGGTATGTTAAAGGTGTTTGCAGGCAAGATAGAACTGATTTGGGACTGTATGCGACGGGAATAGGCGACCTGAAATTAACGCTGGCTCCGGGGGCGACGGATGCTAGTTTGATGAATTATCATGTCGATCGCGGAAAAATGTTTATTGACGAGCGTTTTGGCGGTCATAAACTGATTGATGCTGAGCTGGTTAAGCGTAATATTGAGCTGACTCGTTTCCCGGTTCCCGCCGATAAAGATTATCAAGATACGGTAAATTATCCGGGTTTAGTTCGCGCTGCTGATTTAATTGGTCAGTTGAGCGATCCGCGATATTTGCAAAAGATTGCTGCGCTGTTTTACGAGTTTGAAGAAACTGGGCAGAATCGGATTTTGGGCTATCAAAATCCGGGGGAGTTGCGGGATGGTTATCCGAAGTTTTATTGGAATGTGGTTTATCGGTATGTGAAGGATGCGATCGGCTATTTGGAACTGACACAGCAGGGGAAACAAGTAGTTGCTAATTTAAGTGCAAATGTGTTTCGGGTAGAGCATTCTCAGGTGCCAGAGTCTGCGGTGGCTGTAGTTAGCTAGGGTTTGGGTAGATGCCGGGCGATCGCTCTTTTTTGGGATCAGTAGATCGCTCTAGTTAAATCCTGCTGCATAGTCAGGATAGCTGAGATGTTGCACCATTCTCAATAATCCTTTCAGCGCCGGATCTCCTGCTCACCCACAAGAAAATCAACTCTTTGTCAAATCGGCTCGAAAGCCTGTGCGAGCCAGAATAGTGCAAGATGTGAGGATAAACGACTTGCACAAGGATTACAACAGGAATGGTAGCAAGTAATGCAGCAAGGAATGAGAGAAAATGCTCGGGAAATTTCTAGGCAACTTCTCAATCTACTTGACAATCAAAGCATTACTCAAACAACTGGTTTGAGGGTTGAAGATATCCAAAATTTGCGGGAGGAATGAAAGGAAGGAAAAAAGGACGATCGCACAATTAGTACACCTTTTCTCATTACCAGGCTTAGCCTGGTAGCGCAGGCTTTTGAGGCTCTGCCTCTTTGATTGAGAATGACGTTAAAAATTAAGTCTCATCCACTTAACGCTCAAGGATGAGTCTGCCCTCCGTCTAAAGGAAGATTTCATTAAACCAGTAAATTCCGTATGATGCTGTAAAAGTCAGTCAGAGGGGAAAGCTATCTCCGACTCTAGCTCCGAATAACTGACCAATCTTACAATATAAAAAAATACATCTCATGACATCCGTCACTCCTAATCAAACTTCCTCTCAATACGAAGTTAGCGAACCCGAAGAAAAAATTGAGTCTCTGGTAGAAGAAGTTAAGCCAGAAAGCGAACTCGATTTAGAATTCCTCTACACCCGAGACATTGAATTCCGACAAGAAACAATTTATTTTATTGTAGTCGATCGCTTTTACGACGGCGACCCCGAAAATAACGAAGGCCCAAACCCAGAACTTTACGATCCAGAAGGCAAAGATTGGGGGAAATATTGGGGTGGCGACTTGCAGGGAGTTATCGACAAACTCGACTACTTAAAAGATATGGGAGTAACCGCAGTTTGGCTGACTCCACTGTTCGAGCAAGTAGAAGCATTATTTGTGGAACAAGCTGCAATTCACGGCTACTGGACTAAAGATTTCAAGCGACTAAATCCCCGCTTTATTGCTACAGGCGACAATCCTTCTATTAACCAAACACAAGAAAGTAAAGATACGGTATTTGACAAATTAGTATACGAGTTGCACCAGCGAAACATGAAACTCGTACTCGATATTGTTTGCAATCACAGTAACCCAGATTTTAGCGGTAAAAAAGGGGAACTCTACGACGACGGCGTAAAAATAGCTGACTTTAACGACGATGAAGATAACTGGTATCACCACTACGGCGAAGTCAAAAACTGGGAAGATGAATGGCAAGTCCAAAACTGCGAACTGTCGGGTTTAGCAACTTTCAACGAAAACAATATTGCATACCGCAATTACATTAAGTCAGCAATTAAACAATGGCTGGACAGAGGTGTTGATGCTTTGCGGGTTGATACAGTCAAGCATATGCCTATTTGGTTTTGGCAGGAATTTAATGCTGACATTTTAACACACAGACCTGATGTTTTCATTTTTGGCGAATGGATTTATAGCGACCCTAGAAACGAGCGTTCTGTGGAATTTGTCAACGAGTCAGGGATGACTATTTTAGATTTTGGTCTGTGCGTGGCAATTCGAGAAGTATTGGGAAAGGGTGCTGAAGCGGGATTTAGCTTAGTCCAAGATGTACTGGATCTGGATTACCACTACTACGGGGCGACGGAGTTGATTACTTTTATTGACAACCACGATATGCCGAGGTTTCAGTCGTTGAATCCCGATCCAGAAATGCTGCGGTTAGCGATAGGTTTAATTATGACGACTCGCGGCATTCCCTGTATTTACTACGGCACTGAACAGTATCTCCATGATGATACAGAAGGGGGAAATGACCCTTACAATCGCCCCATGATGGAAAAGTGGGATACTGATTCGCCGGTTTACCGAGATGTACGGTTGCTGTCTGGATTGCGGCGGCTGAATCCAGCTATTTCGATGGGGAGTCAGTGGCAAAAATATCTAACTCCTGATGTTTATTGTTACGTGCGCCGCTATCGCGACTCTGTGGTGTTTGTAGCGATGAATCGTGGCAATTCTGTTACAGTGGAAGAGGTTGATACTGAGCTGCCTGATGGAGAGCATACGGAGGTTTTATCGCGCCGCAAGTTTGAAGTTAAAGATGGGAAGCTGTACAATTTAGAGTTGGGTGCGCGGGAAGTAATGATTTTTAGCCGCGTCGGAGAGCGAGTTAAGGCGACAACTATTGTGCGGGCGCAGCTTAACAGCGTTCAAACTCAGCCTGGGGAAAGAATTGTGGTGATTGGAGATTGTCCTGAATTGGGGAATTGGGATATTAGTAAGGGTTACCCGTTGGAGTATATCAATACTAATACTTGGTTTGGGGAAATTCCTTTTAATGAAAGTGCGGGGAAGTTGATTTCTTATAAGTATGCGCTGTTACGGGAAGGACAGTCGCCGCTGCGAGAAAATCTGGTTTGTCGCCGCTGGGTTTTAGTTTCGGAAGGGACTGTGAAATGGCGGGATAAATGGGCGAGTGGACGGGAGTCTTAAGAGTTTTGATTTGTGAGGTTTGAGTGAAACAGTTTTAGGCACAAAAACCGGGTTTTATGAACGAAAATACTTCCTTAAGGGTTTCGATTATGTTTTAACAACCCGGTTGATTTACTAGCTACGTAACTGCTCTAAGATTTAATTAGTAACTGCCACTCATAATTCATTATTTTTTAAATATGACTTACGTAATAAATCGTTTGGCTTTTTATTTATAGCAGTAAGGTTTGCATTTTGCATCGTCCGGACGTGAGTTATGGTGCGCGGAGGCGCACCCTACATTTTTATTAAAGCGATCGCAACTTCTGGGCTAAAACATCGACATAAGGTTCGCTGCTGTGCTGGTTCACAACCAGTTCGTAGCCCCGCTGCGCTTGAGATTCAGCTTCTTGAGGATTTTTTAGCAAATGGACGATCGCCTCGCGCAAACCTGCTGCATCTCCCACATCTACAACTTTGGCAATATCGGGGGTGGCTAAATAATCGACCATACCTTGAGTCCGAGTAATAACGACCGGTCGCTTGCAGGCCATTGCTTCCAGTAAAACCTGCACTCCCGCAGCATATTTATTGTCCACCAAACAAACTGCAATTACGTCTGCATCGCGGTAAAGCTGCAGTAAATCTGGCCATTCGTAGAATTTGCAGGACATATTTTCTGGCATAGTATCGGGGAAAGCTTGCGATAAAGCTTTGGCATCTTTAGAAAAACCGCTAATTTTTACGTCAACATCTAAGTCAGCAGTTGCTGCTGCTAAGAGTCGGTAGTCGCGCTTTTCTACTCCGACGCTAACAACTGTTTGCCGCTTTTTCTCGCCAGAAGCTGGGCCAGGTGTGAAAAATTGGGTGTCTGTCTGTTCTTGAAGCACTAAAATGCGCGATTCAAGTATAGCTAAATAGCTGCGGAGGAAGTTTGTTTGAGGGCGGGCGTTGACCATGAATAGGTCAATTTTTTCAGCCAAACCGAATAGTTTCAGGGCGACGCGGCCGCGCGGCCGATCGATATTGTGGAAAAATACTACAATTTTCGGGCGCTTGGGCAATTGGCCACACACCGCCGCCACTGGAATCCCAATGTCCTCGCCCGTACAAAATATCACGTCGTCGCTGCTGACTTGCTTGGACAATTTGCGCGCGGCGGCCCAATGTTCGGGTTTAGAAGAAATTTTCGATCGCAGCTTGTCGCTCAACGATATCGCTTCGCCATCCGGGGCATGAACGGTGGCATTTAAGCGGTCTCTGAGAGTTCGCAGGACGTGGCGAGGGCATTTGCCGAGTTTTGCATCGCGGTCAATTCCATCTAGGTCTATTTTGCGACCTAATGCCAAATGGTATTTCAAACTCTTCTCCTTATAATTCGGCTGGTGCTGCCACAAATTATCTAACCTCAGAAGATTCTATAGTCTGCTGTTGAACGTGCTGGTTCGATCGATCAATTTTAGATTTTAGATTTTAGATTTGACTCTACAGATAAATCTGGGGGGTTCTCCCTCATGTCTAAATTTTTGTGAGTTCCACGAATCCTGTCTGGGGCTTGTATAGCAACGGCCCTGACGGTTAGGAAACCGGGTTTATGGACACCCGCGCGCAAATGCTGTACGAATCAAAAACAGTGAAACGCGCCGATCGATTCCAAGGACTTAAGCTTTTATGCTGAAGTTAGCTAAAGAATTTATGTTTAACCTCATGTATATTTCTCCAGAGCAAGATCAAAAAATTCGCTACACCATGCGCGAGTGCGGTCAAGAAGCTTACAAGCTAGCAGCCGAACCTTTTGAAGTTTCCGAGAAAGGGCCCAACGACTACGTGACGAGTATCGATCAATACCTAGACCGACAACTATCGGCAGCATTTAGCGCTTTGTTTCCTGAAGATGGCAGGATCACCGAGGAAAACGACACCTCCAGAGCAGCTTACGGGGCCAATTACCAGCGCCTTTGGTGCATCGATCCCCTCGACGGGACTGAAGAATTTATTCGGGGAAAACTGCACTACGCTTCGATGGTGGGGCTGCTGCTGGAAGGGGAACCGGTGGCGGGCTGGCTCTACGCCCCGGCTTTTGACCAAATGTATTTTGGGGGCAAAGATTGGGGATTGTTCCAAACTGTCGGAGCCCAAGCGCCGCAGCCGATCGCGCTGTGCAAACCCCCGGCTCCGACAGCGGAAAATTGTAAAATTGTTCTCGGAGACAAAGACCAAAAAAACTACGCCCGGGCGATCGCCCAAAGCATCCCCGGAGCAGAATTTTACTCGCTGGGCAGCTTTGGCTTAAAAGTGATGGAAGTTATCTTCGGTCGAGCTGGTTTGTACCTGTATCTCAACGGCAGAGTTAAAGTGTGGGATACCGCCGGCCCTCTGGCTTTAGCAAAAGCAGCCGGATTGGTGTGTTGCGACATGCAAGGTCAACCGCTGAGGTGGACTAAAGATGCGATCGAGCCGGAGACTTTGGCCCACACGCAGTCAATCGCGATCGGCTGGCCGGAATACATAGAACCTCTGTTGGGCAAAGTTCAACAGGCAGTGGCAGGCTTGTAAACCCGTTTAAGATTAAAGAATGTGCCAATTTTACGTGAACCGGGCCTGTGCACCCTTATCATCAATTAAAGGAGCAACGGATTGTTTGTGTTCCCAAACATCGATCGTTCCCTAGCTGTTGGGTTTCGCCTAATCATATTTCCCACCTCCGCGAGTTTGCGTCAGGAACCTCAGCCTAAAGGCGTGAGGCTTGGAAGAGTAATCTGACAAGCCATTCTGACCAGCCTAAGTCTTAACTGACTACGTTTTTTGAGTCACGACACCGGAGAATGCGAAGCCAGTTTTCCGCTCTGTCGCTGAAGGTTAAACAGCTCTAAGGTCACTGGGGCAGTGCTTTCAGCCCAACAAGCTCACTAAACCTTGGCGAGGCTAACATCACCCCGAAAGGGAGGCTCGAAAGAGCAAAACACTATGCGTACAGGGCTGGGAAGTTTGAGGCGGTAATTGTCCCGCTGAAAGTGCAACACAAAAGCACACCGAGCCAACCAGTCCCAAGGCGGTAGTAATCAAAAAAAGACAATATAAAGCCGTCCTAGAAGGACGGAGTTTCTACCCATTTTTTTGATGAAGACAGAAGCTTTCAGTGAGCTATTCCCTCTATTTAAGGGTGCTAACCCAGAAACCTTGGGAGGGCTGCTATCAAATGCCGTCAAGCATGAGTATCCCCCAGGCCGAGCTGTGGTGATGGAGGATTCTTGGGGCAACGCGATTTACTTTGTCGTGTCCGGCTGGGTCAAAGTCCGGCGCCTGTCAAACGATCGAGCTGTATCAATGGCTATTTTAGGACGGGGTGCGTTCTTCGGCGAAATGGCAATTCTTGACGAATCTCCCCGATCGAATGACGTACTTGCTCTCTCGCCGGTGCGGCTGCTGAGCGTCACAGCTCAGCGATTTATCCAAACCCTGTTTAAAGACCCGCAATTGCACCACCGGATGCTGCAACTGATGGTGCGGCGGCTCCGCCAAACCAATCACCGCTATCAACTCCGAAACCGCCAGCCAGCGGTTAAACTAGCAAATACTTTAGTCGAGCTGGCAGAAAACTACGGTCAGAAAACTGCTGAGGGCAAAGATATCTTCAATATTCCTTATGAAGACTTAGCGGATGTCACAGATATCACCCTAGATGAAACCAGCAAAATTATGGAAAAACTCGATAGTAAAGGTTGGATCAATATCGATCCAGACCGCCAAACTATCCATTTGATCAACCTCAAGCACTTGATTAATTTGGCAAGTCAATGACTGATGTTACTTCTTTGGATACCTCGTCCGCTGCCGGCAATTGTCAGGGGCAACTAACAGCACCGACAATTCAATATTCGGTGGCGATGCCCAATCCTGAATCCCACCTCTTTGAAGTAACTTTGCGCGTGCAAGGTTGGTCGGAGCCGGTTCTGGATTTAAAAATGCCTGTCTGGACTCCCGGTTCTTACTTGGTTCGAGAGTACGCCCGCCACCTGCAAGATTTTAGCTCCCAGGCGGGCGAGCGAGCTTTACCTTGGCGCAAGAAAAGCAAAAATCACTGGCAAATCGAGACCGATTCGGTGTCAGATATTACGGTTCACTACCGCATTTTTGCCAACGAACTGACAGTGCGAACCAATCATTTAGACTCGACTCACGGTTATTTCAATCCAGCGGCTTTGTGCTTTTTCTTGCCCGGTTTTGAGCGCAACTGTTATACCGTGACAGTTGTGCCGCCGAAGCCGGAATGGCGCACAGTTACTGCTTTGCCACCTGTTTCCGGGCAAAATCTTACTTTCGCTGCTGCGGATTTTGACACTCTCGCAGACAGTCCTTTTGAGATTGGCTATCACGAAGTCTACGATTTTGAAGTGATGGGAAAACCCCACCAGCTAGTTGTTTGGGGAAAAGGCAATTTAGAACCAGAGCGGGCGATTCGAGACATCCAAAAAGTTATCGAAGTTGAGGCAAAAATGTTCGGCGGTTTGCCTTACGAACGGTATGTGTTTTTACTGCATTTGTCCGGCTCTGGTTTTGGTGGTTTGGAACACAAGGAGTGCTGCACTCTCAACTATCCCCGTTTTAATTTTCGGGCTAAGGAAAAGTACGAACGCTTTATTCAGTTGGTGGCTCACGAGTTTTTTCACCTCTGGAATGTCAAGCGCATTCGACCGAAAGCTCTGGAAGTATTTGACTACGAAAAAGAGAACTACACTCCTTCTTTATGGTTTTCTGAAGGCACGACCAGTTATTACGATTTGGTGATTCCTTTTCGAGCTGGTCTCTACAGCGTGAAAGGTTATTTCCAATGTATGGCTAAGGAAATCACTCGCTTGCAGACGACTCCGGGGCGGAGCGTGCAGCCGGTCAGTGAGTCGAGCTGGGATGCTTGGATTAAACTTTATCGCAGGGATGCTAACAGCGACAACTCGCAGGTTTCCTATTATTTGAAAGGGGAAGTTGTTTCGTTTTTGCTCGATTTGTTGATTCGAGCCAGACACGGCAACGAGCGATCGCTCGACGATGTGATGCGTTTGATGTGGCAGCGGTTTGGCAATGCTAATTCCAGTAAAAACGAAGATTTTGAACAGAAGCCGGAAACAGACGCCAAGCCGTCGCATCTGACATCAAACGGACAGTTAAATTCTCCTTCGCTGCCGGCAGAAATAGGCTTTACTCCCGAAGAGTTGCAAAGTACGATCGAGTCCGTCGCCGGCATCGATTTGAGCGACTTTTTCGCGCGCTATATTGACGGCACAGAAGAGTTGCCTTACAACCAGTATCTGGAACCTTTCGGGCTGGAACTCATCGCAGGTGAAATTGACCAAACGCCTCGCATCGGTTGGACGCTGGGAGCGGAAAACGGGCGGGAAATGGTGAAATTTGTCGAAGTAGGATCTCCGGCACAATTGGCCGGAATTGATGCTGGGGACGAGTTGCTGGCGATCGAAGGTTTTCGGGTAAATTCAGAACAAGCCAGTGAGAGGCTTAAAGATTATCAGCCGGGGGACACAATAGAGGTGACGGTTTTTCACCAAGACGAACTGCGGACTTGTCCTGTTACTCTGGCCCCGCCGCGGCCGGCGCGTTACTCGATCGTGCCGGTGGAACAGCCCACCGCTATTCAGAAACAAAACTTTACTGGATGGCTGGGAGTTCCTCTATCGAAATTGTGACATAAATGAAGGGGAACGGGAAAGAAAAGACAAGAAGGAATCAGGCTCAATTCCCAATTCCCAATTCCCAATTCCCAATTCCCAATTCCCAATTACCAATTACCAATTTTGATTATGCAAACCCCACCTCCTCCATCAATTACACCCCGCCAGATGAATCTGCTGAGGATTGTTACTTCTATGGCCTGGGCTGACGGCCAACTCGCGACAGAAGAAGTTGATTTAATGCTCGATCGCTTTTGCGGTTTGTTTGCCCCAGATAGCGACGGACAACAAATGCAACAAGAACTGCGGGATTACATCATGCAAAATATCCCCCTTGACGAGTTGATCGGTCAACTAGAAACTCAAGAGGAAAGGGAATTAGTCCTGCAACTCGGCTATGAAGTGATTTCTTCTAGTTCTCGCACTCCCGATGAACCAAAAATTAACGCTGAAGAAGCTGCTGCTTATCAAAAATTAGTGCAGTTGCTGAATCTTTCAGAGGATGCGGTCAAGCGTATAGAAGCTGAATCATCGGCGGCAGATACTTCAGAGGGAATTGTAGAGAAGATGGCTCACAAATTAGAAAAGTTCATCAAAGGTTAGTTCTGGACTTGCGCGCGCTTGGCTTAAAAACCCGGTTGATTCCTAGATTTCTCGTTACTCAACCTGAAATTTTTCGTAGAAACCGGGAATAAGCCCCCCATGCCTAAGTCTTGTTAGGTAAGTATCGGAATAATAATTTTCTGAGTGCAACTATTTACAACTAAATTAGGGCTTGCTGAATAATCGAGTGCATATTGCGTCGCGAAAGGTTTCGAGCGCGCGAGCGAGAATAAAGTGCAA
>NZ_JAUBUG010000088.1:0-26133 GCF_036705345.1 Microcoleus sp. B3-D2 | reverse complement strand
GATGCACCTTACTTGCTCTCCATTTTTGGACACCATACCTAATTTACCACTATTTGAGCCTTAACTGAACCGTATTGAGTTATAACTAACTCATCTCCCATTCCCAATCACGAATAACCAATGACACTCCACTTACTAGACAAAATAGGCAACTGGAATCCCCAGTTATTTCGAGAAATCAAAGGCCGCTGGAATATTGGCAATATGGCGATCGCCTCCGCCTTTTCCCTAAGCGGTCAACTGCTGCTATTGATGTATTACGGCGCCCAGATACCCGTTACCCCTGCTAATGGGGAGTACACTTACCCCATCTTTAACAGATTTTGCATTTTCAACAATGCCAATTCCTACGAGAAACAGTGCGTCAGAGATGCCTTGGGCAACTTTGCCATTGACTGGCCGAAGTGGTGGCTAGAGATCTTCATTTGGCTGAGCATATTGAGCGTGTTAGCTTTATTAGTAGCAGGGACTTATATGCTTGTCAGCGACTTAGACAAGGAGGAACGCCGCGGGACGCTCAACTTTATTCGCCTCAGTCCCCAGTCTGCCAAAACAATTTTTCTGGGCAAAATTCTTGGCGTACCAATTTTACTTTATTTAGCAACAATGCTGGCCGTACCCCTGCACCTGTACAGTGGATTAGCTGCTCAAATACCCCTGAATGAAATTTTATGTTTCTACACAGCGGTTGCAGCTAGCTGTGCTTTGTTTTACAGCACTGCGATGCTATTTGGATTGACAACCAGTTGGTTGGGAGGATTTCAACCTTGGTTGGCTAGCGCTACGGTTTTTGTTGTGTTTGGGATTTCTTGGCTTCCGCTCACGCGAACTGCTTGGGATGTGTTACATTTTTTGTCTCCCCTTGCTATCCTGAGATATCAGCTTTTTCTAGTTGATAAAACTGATTTCGATTCGTTAGTTGAAAACTTAGACAAGTTGCAATGGTTTTACTCGCCAGTGGGTACAAATATTGCGAGTGGCATTGCTTTGTCTCTCTTGGTTTGTGGTACAGGAACCTACTGGATGTGGCAGGGATGGCAGCGCCGCTTTCCCAATCCCAGTGCTACAGTTTTGAGCAAGCGGCAAAGTTATTTGCTAGTTATCTGCTGTCAGGTAATATTTTTAGGGTTTGCACTCCAATCAGACCCCCCAGCCTACGGTAATCTCATCTGTTTACTTATCTTTAATTTGGTGATGTTCTTAGCTTTAATTGCAGCTTTAACATCTGACAGACAATCATTGTACGATTGGGCGAGGTATCGGAAACAAATCGTTCCCAGCAGTCAGAAGCTGTGGCGGCGCTACCCACTACTCGATTTAATTTGGAGCGATAAAAGTCCGGCTGCAGTTGCGATCGCGATCAATTTCCTCAGCTCAGTAATAATTTTAACACCTTGGGCGCTGTTGGAAAAAAGTGAGAACAATGGATTTGGGGGTGTAATTTTCTACCTGAATCTTATCCTAATTTACGCAACCATCACCCAGCTATTCCTATTTACCAAAACCCGAAATCAGGAAATTTGGGCCGCCTGCACAGTCGGTGGCGCTATCTTGTTGCCGCCTCTGATTTTATCTATGCTATTGCTAACCCCAGAAAAAGCTCCTATTCTCTGGTTGTCTTCAACCTTTCTTGGCGTTTTGTTTTCGTCGTCTCTGGCAGCGTCCGGAAATACGATTTTTATCTCCATACTGAGTCAGTGGAGTGTCTTGGTGTTGTTGAACCTCAAATTGCGATCGCAACTCAAACTCGCAGGGCAATCAGCTTCTAAGGCACTACTGAAAGCTTGAATCTGTTAATCAATAACTAATCACCAATAACCAATGACACTCAACTTACTAGACAAAATAGGCAACTGGAATCCCCAGTTATTTCGAGAAATCAAAGGCCGCTTGAAGATTGGCAATATGGCGATCGCATCTGCCCTTTCCCTCTGCGGTCAACTGCTGCTGTTCATGTATTTCACCGGCGAGATAGTTGCTCCTCCTCATGGGGAGTACACTTACCCCATCTATCGCACATTTTGCACTTTCAACGATCCCAATTTCTATGAGCAAAAATGCGTCAGAGATGCCTTGGGCAACTTTGCCATTAACTGGCCGAAGTGGTGGCTAGAGATCTTCATTTGGCTGAGCATATTGAGCGTGTTAGCTTTATTAGTAGCAGGGACTTATCTGCTTGTCAGCGACTTAGACAAGGAGGAACGCCGTGGCACGCTCAACTTTATTCGCCTCAGTCCCCAGTCAGCAAAAACAATTTTTATCGGCAAAATTCTCGGCGTCCCAATTTTACTGTATCTAGCAGCAATTCTGACAGTACCGCTGCATTTGTACGCTGGATTAGCCGCTCAAATACCCCTGAATGAAATTTTATGTTTCTACACAGCGGTTGCAGCTAGCTGTGCTTTGTTTTACAGCGCTGCGATGCTATTTGGATTGACAACCAGTTGGTTGGGAGGATTTCAACCTTGGTTGGCTAGCGCTACGGTTTTTGTGATGTTTTGGATTTATGGTGCGCTCGAATTGACGTGCAATGCTTGGGATTTGCTAACATTTTTGTCTCCCATTGCTATGCTGAGATATCTGCTTTTTGGACTTGGTGTTAATACAATTCATGGTTTAGATTCAAGAGGTTTTGGAGACTTAGACAAGTCGCAATGGTTTTCCTCGCCAGTGGGTACAAATACTGCGAGTGGCCTTGCTTTGTCTTTCTTGGTTTGTGGTACAGGAACGTACTGGATGTGGCAGGGATGGCAGCGCCGCTTTCCAAATCCCAGTGCTACAGTTTTGAGCAAGCGGCAAAGTTATTTGCTAGTTATCTGGTGTCAAACAATATTTTTAGGGTTTGCACTTCAATCAGATCCCGGAGCCTATAATTTCGGCTCTTTACTTATCGGGAATTTGGTGATGTTCTTAGCTTTAATTGCAGCTTTAACATCTGACAGACAATCATTGTACGATTGGGCGAGGTATCGGAAACAAATCGTTCCCAGCAATCAGAAGCTGTGGCGACGCTACCCACTACTCGATTTAATTTGGAGCGATAAAAGTCCTGCTGTAGTTGCGATCGCAATTAATCTCCTCAGTTCAGTCATAATTTTAACACCTTTGACGCTGTTTCAAAAATTTGAAACAAAAGATTTTTGGGGCGTAATTTGCTCCCTGAATCTCATCCTAATTTACGCAGCCATCACCCAACTATTCCTATTTACAAAAACCAGAAATCAGGAAATTTGGGCCGCAGGCACTGTCGGCAGCGCTCTCTTGTTGCCACCTGTGATTTTATCTATGCTCTTGCTAACCCCAGAAAAAGCTCCTATTTTCTGGTTGTCTTCAACATTTGTTAGCTTTTGGTCTTCGTCTTCTTTCACAGCATCAGGAAATACTATTGTCTTCTCCATACTCAGTCAGTGGAGTGTCTTGGTCTTGTTGAATCTCAAATTGCGATCGCAACTGAAACTCGCAGGGGAATCAGCTTCTAAAGCCCTGCTGAAAGCTTGAAAAAGCAGCGGAAGGGATCAAACGTGAAACTCCGATTTAGGCAGGGATTTAAACCCCTGCCTGAAAGCTTAAGTCGTCTGAAAACGACTGTTTAACTAACTTATTATACTAATTCCGCATTTATAATCCACTTTATATTGATCGATGGTGGTCGCCCCTATACAGACAAAGCCCACCTTCGGAGGCTTGAAGATTAAAGTTGAAAAAAATTTCTGACTGTACAGATCCAAAATTATAGAGTCAGCGTATATTACTAATGAACGCAGTAAACAATTTCATAGGTTCGCACCGCTAAAAATTTCAGCTTGCCTGTTTGCAGTTGAGCTGCGATCGCCCTTGGCTACACACCCAACTATAAAATACGGCTAAGTGATCTGTACTTAGGAGTGAGTTTATTGGAATCGGGGGGCGGGTTTATATATCATTTTAGCTGCGTGTAATACTTTTATGGCAACCCACCCCTACAGCAGAAAATAAGAAAAAGTCTCCTAAAAGTGCGAATTTGTGATATTTTGACTGAGAATACCACCGCCGTTAGGCAACAGAAGTATCAAATTTAGAGGGTGATTAGAGCATGGCAGAAATTAGAGGCACCGCCCAAGCAGACTTGCTAGCAGGAACTCCAGAAGATGACCTGATTTTTGGTTTGATGGGGAATGACACCATTGCGGCAAACTCGGGTAATGACAGCATTTATGGAGGAAAACAAAGCGATTTAATTGAGGGCAATTTAGGTCAAGATTCGCTTTTTGGAGATTTAGAGAACGACACTATTAACGGCGGAGACGGTAACGATTTTTTAGTGGGCGGAAAAGGCAGCGATTCCATATCGGGCAACTCCGGGAATGATGTTTTGTCGGGCGATCGAGAGACTGATGTCCTGATAGGCGGAGACGGGGCAGACGTATTTGTTTTGAGGCGCTATGCTGAGGCAGATCCTAGTCGTACCAGCGGCGGTGCTAATTTCGCAAATGCTGACGCGATCGCCGATTTTACAGCCGGTACAGATTTAATCGGTTTGGCGGGAGGTCTTAGTTTTAGCGACTTGAATATTCAGGAAGCTGGAAACGATACTGTTATTCAAGACCGAGTGACTGGAGAATTTCTCGCTACTCTCAGAGGGGTGAGACAAAGTGCGATTAACCAGGCAAGTTTCACTAATAATATTGGCAGCGTTGTTCCCAGCCCCCCGCCTGCTGCGCGGACAACGGCTTATGCTTTAACTCCTGCTAATCGGATTGTCGGTTTTAGTCTTTCCAATCCGGGAAGTGTACTCTCAGATTTTCCCGTGACTGGATTGCAAGCGGGAGAAAGTTTGCTGGGAATTGATTATCGACCGGCTAACGGTTTGCTTTACGGTGTGGGTTCTAGCAATCGCTTGTATACTGTCAATCCGATGACTGGGGAAGCAAGTCCAGTCGGTAACGGGGAGTTTGCTGTTCCCCTAACTCCGGGGGCTGCGGGTTTTGATTTCAATCCGACAGTCGATCGAATTCGGTTTGTCAATCAAGCCGATCAAAACGCCCGCCTCAACCCGGATACCGGGGCACTTGTGGATTTTGACACGCTGGCGGGGGGAATTCAACTCGACGGGAATTTGGCTTACCGGGAGGGCGATCGCAATTTTGGAAGTTCTCCGGCGGCAGCAGGGGCTGCGTATGTGAATAACTTTGCAGGGGGAACTTCGACAACCCTGTTTGTAATTGACAGCGATTTGGATGTTTTGGTGCGACAAGATCCGCCGAATAATGGAGTGTTGAATACGATCGGATCTTTGGGAGTTGATGCTACTAGCGTTCTCGGCTTTGATGTCAGGAGTATTGGCGGCCGCGAGGTAGCAGTGGCGGCGCTGGAAGTTGGTGGCATTTCCGGCTTGTACAATATCAATTTAAGTAGCGGTCAAGCTTCCTTTGTCGGTCAAATTGCCGACGGGAGACAGATTAACGGTTTGGCTTTGCCTTTGCCTACAGCTTACGCCTTAACTGTCAGAAATGGCGCCGAAACAATTGTCGGTTTTAACGAGGCGGCACCGCGGGCAATTCTCAGCGACGCAGCAGTTACGGGGTTGCAGCCGGGAGAAAGTTTGCTGGGAATTGATTTTCGCCCCGCTAACGGTTTGCTTTACGGTGTGGGTTCTAGCAATCGCTTGTACGCGATTAATCCGGTTACTGGGGCTGCAAGTCAAGTCGGTAGCGGGCAGTTTGCTGTTCCCCTAACTCCGGGGGCTGCGGGTTTTGATTTCAATCCGGCGGTCGATCGAATTCGGTTTGTCAATCAAGCCGGTCAAAACGCCCGCCTCAACCCTGATACTGGGGCACTTGTGGATTTTGACACGCTGACAGGGGGAATTCAACTCGACGGGAATTTGGCTTATGCTGCGGGCGATCGCAATTCTGGCAATCCCGGCGCGGCTGTTGGGGCTGCGTATGTGAATAACTTTGCGGGGGCAACTTCGACGACGCTATTTGCAATTGACACCAATTTAGACGTTTTGGTGCGGCAAGATCCGCCGAATAATGGGGTGTTGAATACGATCGGATCTTTGGGAATTGATGCTGGTACCGTTCTCGGCTTTGATGTCAGGAGTTTTGGCGGTAACGAGACGGCTTTGGCTGCGATCGAGGTTGGCGGAGTTTCCAGCCTGTACAATATCAATTTGACGACTGGTCAAGCTTCGATCGTCGGTCAAATTGGTGACGGCAGGGGATTTAAAGGTTTGGCACTAACTTTGATTTAGATGTTATTACTGGCAAATCTGGGATAGTAGTAAGGTGCGCATTGCGCACCTTACAAATAGGGTTGAGGCATAAGTCCTGTTAGTCAAACAAGTTTTGGAAAGCATACCAACCATCGCCGAGATAAAAAATATTTTGATCGCCGTTGTTGCTACCGGGCGCAAAGCTAAAATTTATAGCCTGGAAACCACCGGCTTTGCGAGATAAATCCCGAACGAAACCCTGATGCGCCCACTTACCCTCTATCTCAATTGAGGTGACATTGGTTGTTGTCGGCGAGATTGCAAGATTATCTGGGGCAGATTCAGATTTGTCGTACACTCTGTAGACACCAAGAATCTCAAAAATTCCTATTTTTTGACTCGGATTAAACTCCAATACTGTGTTTTGAGAGGTTGCAACTTTTACTCGATCGGCTATTTTTTCTAATGCCGGCTTATAAAGCGTGAAATTGAACCATAATAAAAGATGTGTTGCCCAAATTAGTGACAAAATCCATGCTAGCAATGGAGTAATCCACCAACGAAACTGTTTCAGCCATAGACGTGCATTGATGAGACTGTACGCCCAAATTAGCAAGATTGACAGCCAAAGCAACCAAGCTAAACTATCCCAACTCCAATTAGATAATGAAAATAATAGAATTACAGGAAGGTACAAAATTAATTTGACAGGAGCTAGGATAATGTTAGTTATATCTATACGGTCAAGAATTTGATAGCTGGGCGACAAAAAGCAGCATAAGGTAGTAGCGAAAGAGAAAAACGCTATGCTATTGAAAATCTTCCCGCTCGATACTTTTAATCTTGAAATAATTTTCACTTTTTATTATTCCTGAAGTTGTTGATATTTTCTCTATTTTAAACTATAATAAATTTAGGAGTTACGCACAAACTCTATCTGTAGGGCTGGCCCTAAGCACTTTACCCCCTACAAATAGTGCAAAAATTGCACCTTTGCGTAAGCCCCTACAATTCATCGCCAATCTGAACAGCTAAAACATAAGATGTTATCTCAAGTTTTTTACTTGCTGCGTTCTCGTGCTGACGGCAAATATATCAGCGCTTGTCCCAATCCAGATTCGGCGGTGAGTTACCTGCTGATGTTTCGCGAAGACTATGACGCTTTAAGCTATCTCAACGCCCACGCTGCTGATGTTGCCGATCGATTCGGAGTAGAATCGATTTCCGGTTCTCAAATAAAAAAGCTACTCGAACGTTGGGGATTTAACGGTGTGGGGGTTGTTCAAGACCCGCTGTTACCCAATATTGAGTTTTTATTGACAAAGGATTGACAATTGACAAGATTTGCTATTCACCCGGTTTCAGGAAGAAATCGGGTTTTTTTGTCAAGTTTTGAGCCGATCGCCCGATCGAGCTTGTAGAGTTATATGCCCCATATCTAGTGCAAATTGTCAAATATATTAACCTTTTACCCTAAATCTGAATCCTGTTGTATATTCGTAGTCTGTTGATATATTCCGACACGTCAGTACACAACCTATGGTTCGAGAATTAGAGCGATCGAGTGCCCGCGAGAAACGCAACCTGTCCGATTTCCCCGAAACAGCACCCGCAGCCAATCCAGTATTTTTTAGGACTTACAGCCGCCGTACCGAGACGGGAAGGGAGACTTGGGAGGAAGTGTGCGATCGAACAGTCAAGGGGCTGCAAAAGCTGGGAAACCTCACCTCCGAAGAAACACAACTGCTGCACCGGATGCAAAACCAGCTCAAAACCCTCGCTTCAGGCCGCTGGCTGTGGGTAGGTGGCAGCAAATGGATCGAGCAACCAGAGAATTTTTCCGGCGCATATAATTGCTCCTCAACAAATATTCTCGACTGGCGTTCCTTTGGTTTGTTGATGGATTTGGCAATGATGGGCTGCGGCACTGGGGCAGTCTTGGAACCAAAATATATCAACCAACTGCCGCCGATCCGCAACCGTTTAACCGTGACAGTGCAAGGCGAAATCGGCTCTACACCCGCCCAGTCGCGCCGTCAAGCAACCGAAATAAAAATAGCTGAAAAAACCGCAACTATTTATGTCGGAGATTCTCGCCAAGGTTGGGTAAAATCCTATCAAACTTTGCTGGAATTATCCACAGATGAAAGATTTGCCGGAGAAGTTCAAGTTTTCATCGATTTGAGCGATGTTCGCCCCGTGGGAGAACCTTTAAAAGGTTTTGGCGGAGTAGCAAATCCGGTGAAATTGCCCGACCTTTATCAGCGCTGCGCCGCAATTTTGAATAAAGCTTTAGGGCGGCAGTTAAATTCAGTTGAATGCTGCGTGTTGATTGATGAAGCTGCGGTGACAATTGTTGCCGGCAATATTAGGCGCAGCGCGGGAATTCGTCAGTTCGATTCTGGTGACGAACTAGGCGCAAATGCTAAAAATAATCTCTGGCAACAAGATGAAAATGGCAACTGGAAAATAGATCCAGAACGCGATGCTTTGAGAATGGCAAATCACTCTCGTGTTTTCCATTCTAAACCGACATTAGAAGAATGTATTGATGCCGTTCGCAAACAGTATTATTCTGGTGAAGGTGCAATTCAATGGGCTGGTGAAGCTGTAGCTAGAGCTAACGTTGATTTACTTTCAACACCAAGTCTTAAAAGTGAGTTCTTGAAAGCTTACGACGAAGGAAAAGCTAAACAGTGGTTCCAGGAACGCTATCCTGACATGACTGCGGAAGAATTAGAACATCGGTCAGTTCGTTTGGGCTTAAACCCGTGTGGTAAGTAATTTTGCCTCACGTTAAAAACCTCGCAAATACGGGGAAAGCTGAAATGCTAATCCCGTGGTAATCAGAAGAACTAAAAAGCTTTTGACACCGTACAGCGTAGAGAGTGAAGCTAGATTACAATGAAAAAAGCAATCTAGAATATAATCTCTCCAAGAGTGTGGGGGCGCGTATGACAAGCACCTTTTATGGCTACTCAGGTTTCTACGGTGAGCAT
This sequence comes from Microcoleus sp. B3-D2, assembly GCF_036705345.1. Taxonomy (NCBI): domain Bacteria; kingdom Bacillati; phylum Cyanobacteriota; class Cyanophyceae; order Oscillatoriales; family Microcoleaceae; genus Microcoleus; species Microcoleus sp. B3-D2. Next base: position 16,938 of record NZ_JAUBUG010000088.1, on the reverse strand, counting down.
TGTTTAAGGTCAAGTCTTGAGTACATTTACGCTAAATACCTGGACTACATGGAAATTGGCTGGACATACGAAGATAAAACCTATCTACTCTCGAATGAAGTTCGGTACAAACCAGACTTCCTTCTAGAAAATGGTGAGTATGTCGAAATTAAAGGCGTTTTTAATTATCAAAGCGACTTGCCAAAAATTCAGCTATTTGAGTCTGAGTACAATGTAAAAGTTACTATTTTTCAAGAAAAGGATCTAAGACAGCTCATTAAGGATACTCCTTTTGTATTTGAGCATTTGAAACAGGAATGGAAATCTCATGCTAAGGTAAGAGGCATGGATAATTTCGGAAAGAGAAACCCTATGTATGGCGTTACTCAATCTGAAACCACCAAAGCCAAAATTAAAGCTAAGGCGAAGGCAAGATTTGCAGATCCTAGTTTCAAGGAAAAGTTTGTCAATAGTCCCAAGCGAAAAGCATACCATGAGTCACGCAAGGGCAAGAAAACAGGTGCATTAGTACCTAGATTTATTCTTACTTGCGAATTTTGTCAGAACAGTTTTGAAGTTATACAACACAAAGTATCGAAGCGTCGTTTTTGCTCAAAAAATTGCTCTGTTCAGGCACAGCATGGAAAAACTTCAACAACTAATTCTGATATTCAAACATTAGCTCATACTTTTGCCTTGGATAATTATGAGACACTCTTATCTGTAAAAAAGTTGAATAACCTAAAAGAGCTTTTTCAAGCTTTACAGGACTCAATACAAAAAGAAAATCACATTCTGGATATCCGAACAATATGTCAGATTGTTACAGGTAAACCATGTAGCAGAAAGGAACTCCTCTATTATTTGAGGGAATACGCGCAAAAGGTACGCGGAGCTACTGCGAAAAATAAAGCAGTAGAACTAGAGGATAAAAAGCCTTTAGGATAACAATAATGGAAATTATCGGTTCTAACTTCCACTGTAATTTGGCGGAGATCCACCTCAATCAAATTGACCCTTACAACTTCAAAGAACAGGAGGAAGCTTTCAGGGCTGCGGCTCTATCTGTCGCGGTACTTCTCAATCACAAATTTATTGAACCCCGCTATCAATACAGCCGCGAATTAGACCCGATTGTCGGGGTATCTTTCACGGGATTGTTCGATTTCTTTGTTCATGCTTTTGGCGTTGAGTGGCTGCGCTGGTGGGTGGAAGGCCGCCCGCAAACTCCGCAAGGAATCGCTTTTAAACAGCGGGAAGAAGAGTATTTGAGTGGTTGGCGCGAGATTGTCAATCGGGTAGTTTGGGATTATTGCGATCGCCATTCCTTAAAACGCCCAAATCGCTGCACAACTGTTCAACCATCGGGTACTAAATCTCTGCTGACAGGTGCTTCTCCCGGCTGGCATCCGCCGAAAGCCCAGCGTTTCATTCGCCGAATCACTTTCGGCAAAAACGACCCCGTAGCCCTCGCCTGCATCGACTACGGATACAACGTGATTCCGTCTCAATCTGACAAAGATGAAAACGGCAATTTGCTGAACAATCCCTTCGATGAACGCTGCACGGAATGGCTGGTAGAAATACCCGTTGCGGTAAGTTGGGCTGACTTGCCGGGTGCTGATGAAATTGACATTAACAAATTCTCAGCGGCGGCACAAATGGACTTTTATATGCAGGTGCAAAAGTTCTATGTCAGACATAATACTTCGGCCACGATTGAACTTCGCGAAAATGAAGTTGAAAGTTTTGGTAGGCGGATTTATGAAGCGATTCGCGATGATGAAGGCTACATTTCCGCAGCGCTTTTGGCTCGTTTTGATGCTCTTGAAACTTTCCCGCGTTTGCCCTTTGAACCGATAAATAAGGAAACTTACACCAAGATGGTGGAAGAGACTTTAGCGCGCCGGGAAATTGATGTTTTTCACGCGGCTTTGAGTCGCTATGACTTGGGTGAAATGATGGATTCGGGGCCGGCGGGTTGCGATTCTGATAAGTGTTTGATGCCGGAGACTAAATAGATTTAGCGATCGGCTTAAGTATGAGAAATCCCCTGACTTTGGGGATTTCTTTTTTTTGAGTTGCACAAAAATGCACGATCAAGAAGTCGGGGCTCTAATACCCAGATGACCTACTTATTTGAAAATATCTTTCCGCTTCTGCAACAGCAAAGTTGCGGTAAAATAAAATGCTGCGTGCAAACCTAAAATTCCCCAATTCAAAGCCAAGTTTTGCCAAGTCGGTTCCTAGACTGCGCTCTTCTGGAATAACTGCGGTAAGATTGTACGATCGGGCAATCTTACCGCACTTTTCTCAACCGTTTATGTAATAATCCCGCGTTCCCTTCGCATTCATCGCTTCTCCGAGTCGATTTAACCCGTACACGTAAGCAGCAGTTCTCATGGAAACTGACAATTCCTGAGATTTTTTCCAAATTGCCTCAGTTTCTTCGACCATTTTATGCTTCAACCGCTGGTTGACCTCCTCCAGGGTCCAATAAAGCCCGCTGCGGTTTTGCACCCACTCAAAATAACTAACCGTTACGCCTCCGGCATTGACTAAAATATCAGGGATTACTTGAATTCCCCTCGCTTCTAAAACCAAATCAGCAGCAGAATCAATCGGCCCGTTAGCTACTTCAAAAATAAACTTAGCCTTAACATCATTAACATTGGCTTCAGTTATTTGATTCTCCAAAGCGGCTGGAACCAGCACGTCTACATCTAAGGCTAAGAGTTGCTCATTTGTCAATATTTCGTGTTCGATAATATTGCAAACAGAACCTTCACAGTAAAGAGCTTTGATACCTTTGTTAGAGTTTTTAAAGCCTCGAATACTCGGGATATCCAGACCTTGTTTAGCATAAATTCCCCCTTGGGAATCGCTGACAGCAACAACTTTGTAACCTGCTTCCCACAGAAGTTCTGCTATTTCTGCACCCGCATTACCAAAACCTTGTACTGCTACAGTTGTATCTTGAGGATTTAGATCGAATTTGGGTAGAAGAGTTTGTACTACAAAAAAAGCACCCATTGCTGTAGCCGTATCTCGGCCCAAACTACCACCAATTGTCACTGGTTTACCAGTCACAACCGCTGGAGAAAGCTGCCGCTTAATAATATTGTATTGATCCATCATCCAACCCATAATCATGGGATTGGTGTAGACATCCGGCGCGGGAATATCGACATCCGGGCCGATGAAATCTGCGATCGCATCGACATAGCCCCGGCTCAACCGTTCCAATTCCAGTTTGGACAATTCCTTGGGATTGAGAGTAATTCCGCCCTTGGCTCCTCCAAAAGGCAAGTTCAAAACTGCACATTTAAAAGTCATCCAAAATGCTAAGGATTGCACTTCATCAAGGGATACTCCCGGATGATAGCGCACTCCTCCTTTAGACGGGCCTCTGGTATTGTCGTAGCGCACCCGATAACCTTGAAAAATTCGCAGGGAACCGTCGTCCATCCGCACGGGAATCGATACAATTAAACTGGATTTGGGGTGTTTCAGCCGTTCAATAGTATCCTCGGAAAGGGACACATATTTTAAGGCTCGTTCTAATCGGCGACTGGCATCGGCAAATAATGAATCAGACATAATAGGAAGGAAGAAGGAAAGCACGACATGGATTTTGACACGGATTAATTATTTAGTGTCCGTCAGATTTTGAAGGAAGAGGGAAGAAGGAAGAATAGCTGACATCTTAATTTTAAGTATCTCGGCTGGCTTACTGGTTTTCCTATACATTTTAATTTAATCACAATCCAGGTTGAATTCTGTCAACTGTCAACGGTCAACTGTCCACAAACTGCCTTGTGTCGATCGACAATCTCGCCGTGCCAAGCAGCCATTAAGCAGATACACTTACAATAGAAGGTGATATTTAACCTCAAGCCGCAATTTGAGTTCGCTCGCTCAAATCACAGCCAGCCATCAGGGGAATTAAATTCTGAAATACATCGAGGCTTTAGCTGACGTTAGAAACTGAATTATTATTATGGTTGGACTCCTAGCCGCACTCTCTGCGTCTGCGGCAGGGGGTATGAGAATTGCCCTGCCCCTGCTGTTAATTGGTTTGTTGCGGATTGACAAACTTTGGTCGGAAATACCCTTATTGTCGGGGGTTCCCCCCCAGGTGGCTATCACCATCTTGGTGAGTTGGTCGCTGTTAGAGTTATTTGCTTCTAAAACTTTTGTGGGACAGCGGGTACTGCAAATTGTGCAAATTATTTTCAGCCCCGTTGTAGGAGCAATTATGGGAATTGCGATCGCTCAGGTAAGTTCGATCGATGAAATTATTGCTCACCCTTGGATGCTGTGGATAATTGGTATTGTCGGAGGTTTGTTGGCTTTAGTGCTGCAACTGGTACAAGCAGGATGGTTTTATCGGCTGCGGGGTTTGCCGATTTGGGTGATTTTCCTCCAAGATGTTCTGTCCATTTCCTTGGTTTTGTTTGCCTTTGACGCACCGCGGCAGGGAGGGTTAGTTGCGATGATGCTGCTGTGGCTGGCAATTCGCAGTTCTAAAGAGTGGTATCGCTGGTACAAAAGTCAGGGAATACCGGGCGAGAGGGGAAATCCCCGCCGCCGCAAGCGCGATCCTGATTAGTTAGTGATTAGTTACTGGTAATTAGTTATGGGTTATTAGTCATATTGTTTGCGGTTGTTTCGGAATGATTTAACCGCAGAGACCGCAGAGGGCGCTAAAGAAGAGAAGAGACAGATGAATAATTTCGATACCAAGGGATTTTATATCATTAGTCATTTGTAACAACAGTCAACAGTCAACTGTCAACAGTCAACTGTCAACTGTCAATTTAAAGCAATCCGATCGAGTGTAGCGGGCCTTGACCCGTAATTAACTCCAGCAATAGTGCCACAAAACCAATCATCGCCACACGACCGTTCCAGACTTCCGCCCCCGTGGTCAAACCCCACTCCCACTGCTCTTGAGGGTACATTTTCACTGTCTTGGAAGGGCGTATAACATCCGAGAATTTAACGCTGGGAGATTCGATCGACTCGATGACTAAATCTGCCAAAGCTTCAATAAACACCGGATGAGTATTCAGGGCGGGCACTCGGTAGAAATTTTTAATCCCCGATTCTTCTGCTAATTCTCGATACTCCATGTCAATTTCTTGCAGAGTCTCGATGTGTTCGGAAACAAAACTAATCGGAACTACCAACAAATCTTGGACTCCATTTTCTGCCAATTCGGTAATCGCGTCTTCGGTGTAAGGCTTGAGCCATTCCACCGGGCCAACCCGACTTTGATAAGCTAGAGTGTGTTCGTTCGATCGGTTCAAATGTTCCATAATCAGACGAGTGCAATCTTCAATCTCGCGCTGATAGGGGTCTCCAGCCTCTTCTACGTAGCTGAGGGGGACGCCGTGGGCGCTGAAAAAGATGTGAACTCGATCGGGATTCGGATTGTGGTCTAGTTCTTGGGCTATCAGTTCCGACATTGCCTGAATGTAGCCTGGCCGCTTATACCAAGAAGGAATCGCGGTATATTCGATATCCTTGAGGGCAGGATCTTTGCCCCACATTTCTTCTAGCTGCCGGAAGCTAGAACCGCTGGTGCTGATGGAAAATTGAGGATACAGCGGCAAGATTGTCAAATGTTCGATGCGATCGCGCTTAATTTTGGCGATTGCCTCTTCGGTAAAAGGATGCCAGTAGCGCATCCCCACGTATACTCGAGCATCTTGTCCCTTGGACTGCAATCGTTCTTGCAGCGAAGCGGCTTGTTCTTCGGTAATCCGCCGCAAAGGAGAGCCGCCCCCGATTTGGCGGTAGTTTTCCTGGGATTTTTGAAAGCGCAGGGTCGAAATCAACCAGGCGAGCGGTTTTTGCATCCACGGAAACGGGATGCGAATGATTTCCGGGTCAGCAAACAAGTTGAACAGGAAAGGACGGACATCCTCGATTTGATCTGGCCCGCCCAAGTTTAATAGCAATACTCCCACACGACCCATAGCGCTTACAGCTCTCCCATCGTCTCAGTTCTGTTACTTATCTTTATCATTTGACACTCCCGGGCCTAAAGGCGTGGGGATTCTTAATTCAGCGACTGACCTTTAAGCGCTATGTCCTTGCGGCAATTCTTAAACCTTTCAACCGTAGAAAATACCACCAATTGACGAGTTCAACTCACAGCAACCCCAGAGGGTCTGTCTCCAAAAGCGTACTAGGATATAGCCTAGAGTTCGGGTATGCCCTACCCTACTTAACAAATGAACCAAATATTTGTTTCCTGGTAAAGAGAATACGTTGATTCTCTAGCTGTTTTAAGAGTTTTCGCTGCTCTGTGTCCAACAGTTTGTGCCTAAAAGTGTGTCTTAACTGTTTCACTTGAGGCAAAGGAGTTTAACCTTGACTATCGTAGTATACCACAAGTGCCAGCAATTCCCTGATTTTTTGGAATGGATTTAAGAAATTAAAGCCGTGCTAGAAGGACGGGGTTTTAAACCCAATTTCCCGATAAGATCTTAAGTCGATAGCAAGGTATACATAATTTTGACTATGGCAACACTTTTTAGAGATTTAAGTTATCGGTATCAGTGTCTATACGATGCGATCGCGCGTCTTGCTGCTTTGAGCGTAGGCGGCGATGCTCGTTTGGGCCAAGTAGCCGTGCAAAATTTGACCGTCAGCGCGGAAACTAAAGTTTTAGACCGTTGCTGCGGTAGCGGTCAAACTAGGCAATTTCTGCTGCAATATTCCCAGGATGTCACAGGGCTTGACGCTTCGCCGCGATCGCTGGAACTGGCCTGGAAAAATGTACTATCAGCCAATTATGTAGAGGCTTTTGCTAATTCGATGCCTTTTCCCGACTGTCAGTTTGACAGGAGTACACAGCAGCGTTGCGATGCACGAAATGCGATCGGCGCAATTGCGACAAATCTTTCAGGAAGTATACTGCGTGTTCGAGCCCGGTTGTGTATTCATTTTGGTAGATTTTCCTCCGCCTACAAATCCGGTATTTCGGCCAGGGTTGGCTGTATTTTTGTTGTTATTTGAGAATGAAACTGCTTGGAAGTTGATCGAAACACACTTGTGGAATTTGTTGGCCGAGGTGGGATTGCGATCGTACAATTCCGAATGAACACAACAACCCAAACTTTATGCTGGCGGCAGCATTCAAGTAATCCAAGTTCAAAAGTCATTAGTCAGCAGTCATTAGTCATTAGTAAGGGACGCGCAAATTATTGGCTAAACACTGCTGAATTCTTACTTTTAAAATGAGGAATATTTAGTCATCGCTAATCCTTCATAACTAATGACTAATGACTGATGACTGATGACGAATGACTCCTAACTAAACAAACTTTTTCGCTTCTGCCAAAGCCGCCTCAAACTTGAGCAATACATCTTTTTCTGTGTGAATAGCTTTCTCTTGTTCCAGCAGCGGGCGGCCAAAGCGAAAAATGCCGTCCTGTTCTACGTGGTCTACATAAGGCAGCGTTTCTGGATGCGGCAAAAATTTTCTGCCTATTGGGTACGGCGTGTGGAAAGAAAAACTAAAATCTGGAAACTTGTCGCTTTTGATTTCGAGATAGTAAAGCGAGTAATAATCTTTGATTTCGGAGTACACGCATTCACGGCACTTATTTACAAGTTTGCGGTTCTGATAGAAAAAATCCCACTTATCCCAATAGTAGGCATCTTTCATCATTTCCTCGTGGTCTTCGCACAGTTCGAGATATAATTTGTCAGCATCCGCCGGACGGTAGAAGTAAAGCATGGCGTAGGGCATCTCAATCAGTAACTTGACTGCTTGATTTTTTCGCTGATACCATTCCTGCTGGTGAGTTTCGTAGACTTCCTTATATTTAATTGCTTTAAAGCTGTTGAGCTGATTTTCTTTGGCCCAGCGCGACGCCCAAACTGTCCAGTAAGCTAGCTGGAAGGTTGCTGAAATTTCCGCCGAACCTTGTTCTTTCCAGTCGGCAATTATTTTTTCCCACTCGGAACTAAAAGCTACTCGGGATTGTTCGTTTTCTGCAGGGTTTTCTGTATTGATTGGGGTGGGTATGTGGCGATTATTTTTAATCAGCCCTTTGGGTTCTTGGCGCCAATTATTAATATCTGTTGGCGTTAGACTTAAGATGAATCTTCTGTCGTGAACGGGATATTCTAGATGGATTCCTGATTTACGGAAAGAGCGGTATTCTAAAATAGGGAGTTTGTCTTGTTCAATCCACTGCTGGCGTTCTGCTGGCGAACACTTGAGTATTGCTTCCAATTCTACCGGATCGACGGCTAATTCACTTTTGAATGTCTCCCAAAATCTTTCTTGTTCGGCTGGATTTGCTTCCAGCAGGGATACAATTCGGTTGACGAGATGATCGGTTTGGTCTTGGCAATTTTCGGGAAGTCCTAAGAAGTCGAGGAGTTTGGTCTTGAGTATTCGTCTGGCTGAGATTAGCTCGGCTAACATGAGAAGCTCCAGTAGAGTCATGACTTGCGCCCTTGAACTGGCAAGATTTGCACAAGTCTTATATATCTTAATAGATTCTCCTGGGTTGTCGGCAATTGAAATGTCTGCGCCAGCGAAGCTATCCCCAACGCGCGTGCGTTCGGTGAAGGGTAGGGAATCGCCCAACCTCCGCCTCTGTCTAAGCGAAAATACTCAAAACAAGGGCAAAAGACCGATCGACCTTTTGCCCTTTTTGGCTAAAATCGATAATTGCGATCGCGCACCCACAAACTTACAGGCACAGCATGGCCTGTTTTGTCAACCTTTACTTCTACCAAAAAAGATTGTCGCTGCTTCCTTTGAGCTTCGCTAATCTCCTGATTGACTTTTTCCCTTTCATCCTCTGGCATATAATAAGTTTCTAAGCCGTATTCCATCTGCCAACCGTTATATTTGCCTTTAATAGCGATTTGATTGGCGGGCAAATTAACGGGATTTTCCAGACTGACGCGGACGGGTTTCCAAGCTTGGGGGCGGCCGGGATTAGTCGCGGTTTTTGGCGCTTCTAAGATTACATAAAAACTGGTTTTTGGCTTGGGATTGTGCGTATTTTGTGGACAAGCAACGCCGGGCGGACAAGGTGTTTTTTCGGCAGGTAAATCTTTCCAGCCGGGGAGTTTTTCTAGATTGGTGCGATCGGAAATATTATAGCTCAAAACTTGGTAATATCCGCGCAAAAAGTCGTAAGGGTCTACTGGTACTGTTTGCAGGACAACTGTTTTGCCAGTCATAAAAGTGTAAACTGCGGGAGCCGGTACGGCGGCAATTAGTCCGATTTGCAAGAGTAAAGGAACCCACAGCCGCCAGGCGGGAAGGCGTTGCGCTGCGGGGGGAAGGGTGAATGATGGGGGAGTAGGGCTGGTATCTGCTATTTCGGAACTTTGATCTGTTGAATCTGGATTTTCGGTGTTCATATTGGGAATTGGGAATTGGTTCGCAGAAGAATATCGTTGAGCTTTGAATCGGCATAATCATCTTCCCAGTGCAGTGCAAAGGGGACGATCGCACTATAGTAGAATGCTCCTATTCATCGGGAATTTTTGCGAAGTGGCGCTCAAACCACAAACCCGCAGCAATTACGCCAACTCCGCACAAAACAAAGACAAAAGATTTGAGCAACAATCCTGTGTTATATTCAAAGACTCGGCTGATAATTTGCAGGGTGATTAATACCATGCCTCCCCAAAAACTCCGGCGGTTTCCTAACGCTAAACCTTCTCGGATTAAGCCGACAGCGAGCAAAAATGATAAAACATTGAACAGAAAAGTTGCTAATTGAGGAAGGGGAGTAAAATTGAGGTGAATAAGCGGTATTAAGGCGCTGGCGAGAATTAAAATGCCGATCGCACTTGTAGTCAAATCCACTGCTTTTTGTCTTGGTCGCCGCAGTTCCAAACGTCCCAAGCGCAGCCACTCAAACACCGTGAAACCGCCCAAAACAGCCACATTTGCCAGCAAAACCCAATCCGGCTTAGTTGGCGCAGGATTCGGCAAATCTTGCCACCACCAGTGGAAAGAAAGAACATAAAACACACCGGCGAGAAACAGCAGTGCTAAACTGCGGGCGGTAGGTTGAAACAGCTTGCTGCGTACCTTCGGCCAGATTGCATCGTCGTATCCCCACAGCAAAGCGGGCGGTAGGGCACAAAAAATTGCAGCAGCCCAGGTTGGATTTAACCCTTGGACTATAGAAACTTCTAGGGAAAAAATTATCGCGATCGCACCTAGGGCAAAAATAGCACGCGATCGACACCAATAAGCCAGCGGCACAAACATTATACTGGCTGCGATCGGCATTTGCCGCACCAAAACTTCCAGCCAAGAAAACTCGACTTTGGAAGACCAATCTAACACGGCAAACCAATAGCCCCAACCGATTAAAAGTGCGGACAAAACGCCCAAGAAAGTCAACCGCAAACTGTAAGCCATTCCGAGCACGCCGATTCCCCAAGCAAGGAAAAGTCCGTAGGAAGAACCGCCAATGTGGAACATTTGCGCCATCAATGCCATATTTGCTCCTAAAATCAGAGCACCTAACAGCAACAATCCTTCACCTAGGAGTTTGTTTCGCCCTTTTGTTGCGGGCATATTGGGATGGGAGTTTTGGCTTCGGGATGGGGGAATTCGCCACAGATAGAAACCTGCTGCATTGACTGCTACGAAAAGACTTAGCAGCAGTGCAACTCTCACTTCGCGCGACCAAACTTGCCAGTTTGCGGCTACAAAGGTGATGACTCCTATACCGAGGAGAATGCCGCCGAGACTCATCAGAATACTGAGGAATCGGTTGCGGGAGGCGGTTTCGAGTGTGTTGAATTGGTAGCGTTCCGAAAGTTGTTGGTAGAATGAAGTGTCTATGAGTCCTTCTGCTTGCCAGAGTTTGGCTTGTTCTCGCAACTCGCGCCGAAATTTATCTGAAATCATTGTTTATATTCCAGAGGATTTGAACTGTGATAGTTTTTAATATGTCACTTGTGGGTCGATTGTCGATGGAGGCTGGGACACCTGCTGAACTTGCACAGCAGATTTGATTGATATCCTTCGGCTGTTGAAACCGTTTCTACATAAACAAACTCCCAGCAGAAAGGAACGAATAAATCAAGGAATGTAATATTATGGTACAAGCTCAATCTAAAAAATTAACTTTTGACGAGTACCTTAATTACTCAAATGATACGGGTCAACGCTATGAGTTAATTGATGGGGAGTTAATAGCTTTGCCACCAGAATCTGAACCTAATAATTTCATTGCTAACTATCTATTTTTCTATTTTGCTAGCAGCGGGCTAGTGCCACTCAGGCTGATTAAAACGCATAATTGCGAGGTTCAAGTTGCCGTTTTGCGATCGGGAGATGCCGCCAACCGTTACCCCGATTTGATAATTCTGGAACCTGAGCATATTCCGCTGACAGCAACCAGGCTAACTATCACTTTTGATATGCTGCCTCCTCGGTTTGTTGTGGAGGTAGTGAGTCCGGGTAGAGTGGGCAGGGATCGGGATTACGATCGTAAACGAGCTCAGTACGCAGCGCGGGGCATCGCAGAGTATTGGGTTATCGATCCAATAGAAGAAGTGCTGACGGTTTTGCGACTTGAGGAGGGGCAATATGTTGAGGTTGGGGTATTTCGGGATGGAGAGGCGATCGTATCTCCGATGTTTCCACAGCTAAGTTTGACAGTTCAACAGATTTTGAGTGGAGAGGTTTAAGGGCGGATCAATAGCTAATTGGTTAGCATTCATCTAACCACCTACCGATTAGTGAAAATCTCCACCCTCAACCTGATTGAGGCCATGTTTCAATCCCTGATAGGGATTTAGGTTGATTGCAACCTGTAAGTTTCGCTAACAGTCACACCATTTTTAGATAGTGACGTGAGAATATCATCAACCTTACTTTGCTAAATAAATCTAGGCGGGGAAACTCACATTTCCCCGCCTAAGTCCTATTCAATCTAGCATCAATATAAAATATTTTTACAAATTTATTTTCTATAACTCTGTTTATCATTTCTACACCACTTTTTTCAACAAATTTATAATATGATTCTTCTATCTCGTATTGTGACTTACCTCCATCAACAATTATAAGAAGTAAAATAGTGAATGATGTGTTTGACCTAAAATTATCAGGGTAAAAATACGTGTTTTTTAGTATTTGATAAAACTTTTGACATATTCCCCGTGTAGAAGTAAATTTTAATATAATACTATAATAACCTATTTTTATAGCTTTATCATCATGTGAGTATTTCACACTACTACTAATATCTTGTAGATTATATTCCAGTATTTGTAACAGTATATCCACCCCTATTTTTTCTTTTTTAGCAACACCTTTTTCATCATAGAATTCTTTATACAATTCCTTTGTTACGAGTTGAGAAAAGTATACACCTATTGTTTCTAAAAAATTTTTATTGTAAGGATAATTTATAAGAATTTCATCTTTAATATTTAAAGGGTATTCTGGATGGTTAGAATAAAATCTAGCAACCTCATGCCAATTAAATAAGTTTTCAGGATCTTTTGTAAAGTCATAAGGAATAACAAGTTTTGATTTATATTCTTTAATCATATTTGTCATCATTTTTGGTGATTCCAAAAGAACCTGTTTTAAAGAACACTTACTAGAATGAGTAAGAAATAGTTTTCTCATTCTTAGATTTAAATAAAATCTAATTTCGTCATTTATATAATTTTCTTTTAATCCATTTTCAGGAGTTGGAAGTAACCTCAATATATCTTCAGGTACTAAAAGAATTAATTTATTTGAGTAATAAGGTAAATCAAAACAATCAACATTGTTAATAATTCTTGAGCGTGATTTTGGTAGGTTTAATTGTTCGGCAATTCTACGTGTAAATTTAACCAGTTGTGGTAATAATATATAAATTATCATATCACTAATTCTATCAGCACCTATATTATCTACAAAAATGTCGGCAAGCTGAAAAATAGCAGGATCTACTATTCCTACTTTTACAAAATCTTTAATGTTTGTTAACAAATCATTTGCTATACCATCACCAATTCCTTTACCCTCATTATTTTTATTTGAATATCCTAACCCTGCAAGCGGAAGCTCAGGAAATTTTAATTTTTCTTTAATCTTATTTTGTTTTATAATAAACTCTTGTCTGTAATGATTTTCCAACTCTGATTTTTTCTCAAGCTCTATAAGAATTAACATATCATTGATTATATCAGCCAAAAAATTATTAAATTCTACATCTGAATTTACAAACTCAGGAATTGAAGATTTTCCTAAAAGCCTTGGATCTATATACAATTTAGAATCTAAATTAATAAAACCATTAAAAACATTCAGTTTTTTTAATACTGTCGGTTCTACGTTAAACACATCACTAATTCTTTTAGGCATTTTTTTATTAAACAGCCTTTACTTATTCAGAAAGTCACACCACTATAATAATTTATCTCTAGTACACGTCAACCATTTAGATGTGAAACGAAGAAAGAAAACCTGCTACAAGTTACCTGTAGCGGATTTTCTATCAATTCCGATGGCTCCAAGTGCTAGACCGTGGAAGTCTCTCGAACCGTCCCAGCCGTGCCAGCCTCTCCCATCGCTTCAGCCGTGCCTGTCGTGCGATTCTGCCAGCCTTCAGCCGTGCCAGCCACCCAATCACCCCAAAACCCCACACACCGCCCTAAATGGTGCATTTTGAAGCCGTGCCAGTGCCAGCCGTCCGATCGCCTCACCCCTGGTCACAGTCGATCGCCTCGGAGTCATCCGATCGCCCTGTTGAATCTGGCAATTTGAAGGGGTAACGACAGACTAAAAAGATTACCCCCTCAAAAAAACACCTATCCCTAGGCGCAAATTTTATCCTTCAACCCGATTCAAATTCCAGTCGTAAGGCAAAAAAACGATCGCCCATTTATCACCCACAGCCACCTCCGGCCCCAAATAACCGCCCACATACTCAGCCACTGAACCCGCCGCTTTTACAAAATCCTCGCCGTACCACTTAAAAATTTTGCTCAAATAAAGCGTCTTTTTCTCGGCATCATATCGCACCTTATCAGGATTGTGAATAAAACGGCTGCCATCCGCTTCTAGTTGAGTCCGTACCGACTCCGGGAAATAAGCCCCCCGGCGCAGCAGCGGGCACCCGACAGAAGCGCAAACTAATGCAAAATGGATGCGCGGTTCCGCAAATTCCGGCCGCAATATTGCGTGTTCGATTTGATTGAGACTGTACTTTTTGCCGCCAATAATCGTATTTGAACGAGTGAAAAAATCCAAAAAACTCAGCCAGTTGGGAATTCCCAAAACTTTGGGACGGATCGACGCGATCGGATATACTTCCAGAACTTGAGAAATTGCGATCGCATTATACGCATTCAGCCACAACGCCAGCCGCGCATCCGCATCAGTACCATCTGCCAAATCGACATCGGCCAAACTTTCCAGCCACGCCCTCAAAACATCAGCCCCCTCAGCTTTCCAGCGCCGATAATTGACGCGGCCGAAATCGTCAACGTAGCGTTGCAGCAACTCGTCCCAAATCGTAAAGTCGATCGTAGCGATCATTTATTACTATCCATAATATAAGGCGGGCATTGCTTTAACTTCTGCTTCTATTTAATACTACCCTCAACCGAAATAACACCTGCAACGGTAGCATTTTTTAAATTAGCCCCGTTAAACGGACTCTGGATTAAATTAGCTTGAGTAAAATTAGCGCCTTGTAAATTAGCTTGCCGCTAAGAAGCCCCGCTCAAATTTGCCCCGGATAAATTAGCTTCCCTAAAATTTGCTTCTCTCAAATCTGCCCCTTGCAAATTCGCATTTGCTAAACTCGCGTACCGCAGGCGAATGCCGATCAAATCGCCGCCCGGACGCTGGTTAGTTTACCGCAACTAATTGATTTGCTGCGGGTTAGGTGCAATCACTGGTGTAGCCAACCCGAAAATCATTCCCCATGAAACTGCTCCCAAAGTTACAGATTTCCTGCTCTTTACATTCTACAATCTTAAAAGATTCTTAATTTCAATTTCAACGGGGATCGGTTTCTTCCGGCACAACACCCCTCCCACTTTGAGCTGCAATTTTTTAAATTCCCCTTACCTCCCTAACACACTATGACGGATCGAACCAACTTTTTCGATAAACTGTTAGCGGCTGTTGAAACCAATCAAAGTTTGCTTTATTTAGCCCTCGACCCAGACCCAGAAACCTTGCCCGCGCTGGTTTCCATGACTGGGGAGGAAACTCAAACTTTTGTAACTGATTTGTTGTCAAAGCTCAAAAGTGCGATCGACCAAACAGCCGATTTAATCTGTGCTTGCAAAATCACCCTCGGTTTTTACCAATCTCTCGGTATTCCCGGTTGGGCATTGCTGCAAGAAATTTTAACAATTATTCCCCCTCACCTGCCAGTAATTTTAGATGCCAAACACTGCGATTTAAATACCAGCACAGTCTTTGCCAAAATTGTATTTCAAGACTGGCAAGTTGACGCTATTACTTTAAGTCCCTATGCCGGATTCGACCAAGTAGCGCCTTTTTTGTTATACGCCGGAAAAACTGTTTTTGTGCTCTGTGCTACCGCCAACCCGTCAGCGGCGGATTTGCAAGAATACCCAACGCCAAACAACCCTTTTTATTTGCAATTAGTCCGACTCTCTCAAACTTGGGGAACTCCCGAAAAAGTCGGTTTAGAAGTAGGAGTAATGCCGGATATGTTGGCGCGCATCCGCAAAGAGGCTCCTGAACGCCTAATTTTAGTCGAAGGAGACATCGCCGAAGAAAATGGCATCGCAGAAAGAAACGACCTCGCACAACTGCTGGCGGCTGGTTTAAGCAAGAATGGTGAAGATTTATTGCTGCCAGTCCCCCCGAGTTTATTAGCGGGGAAAGAGCCGCGCCGAGAAATTGAGAAATTGCGGGATAATATTAATCAACAGAGGCTAAAGGCGATCGAAGGTAGTCCCACTTGCGAACTGTGGCTGCCGGATGTTTGCTTTTTGCAACCGGAACCTCACCGCGATTTAATCTTGCAACTTTATGACATCGGCTGCGTAGTTTTTGGCGACCACGTACAAGCATCGGGAGCCGTATTTCCATATTACATCGACTTGCGGAAAATTATCTCAATTCCGCAAATTTTCCATCAAATTGTCAGCGCTTATGCAGACATTCTCAAGGATTTAAAATTCGATCGCATTGCGGGAATTCCCTACGGTTCTTTACCCACAGCAACGGGTTTAGCCTTGCGGATGGAACGCCCGATGATTTTTCCGCGCAAGGAGGTGAAAACTTACGGTGCGGGCAAATTAATTGAGGGGCATTTTCAGGCAGGAGAAACGATTGTCGTAGTCGATGATATTTTGATTAGCGGCAAAAGCGTAATGGAAGGCGCGGCTAAGTTAAAATCGGCTGGCTTGAATGTGGAAGATATCGTGGTATTAATCGACCACGAACAGGGAGTCAAAGATAAGATGCACGCCAACGGTTATCGCGCCCATTCTGTGCTAGCGCTTTCGGAAATAGCTGAAATTTTGTATCGAGCCAATCGCATTGATACCGAGCAATTCAATCTTTTGACAGCGGAACATTAAACCCCAATTCCTGTAGGCGCGGGTTTTACCAACCATAATTGCCAAAAACTAATAATATGATCAACCCGCCCCAACCCAACGTTCAACCTCAATCTACTGCGGAACATTAAACCCCAATTCCTGTAGGGGCGGGTTTTACCAACCATAATCGTCAAAAATTAATAATCTTATAAACCCGCCCCCACCCAACGGTAAACCTGAATGTACATTTTATCCCTGCGATCAAAGTCAAGGTTGATATAGGTTATTAGTTGTGTGGGGGCGGGTTTATGAGGTTGTGTGTGTGCGTCGAATATTATTCGTAAAACCCGCCCCTTGTATCTTAAAAGAGTGAGCTAGCCGATCGCCACGTCATTGATTCGATCATACCGACAATCAGGC
>NZ_JAUBUG010000087.1:0-26345 GCF_036705345.1 Microcoleus sp. B3-D2 | reverse complement strand
AGTTAGGAGTTGGGATTCAATCAACTCTCAGCAAAATCTTTCATTATATCATAAAATTATTTTGCAAGAGGTCTATTGAAATCCTTTGCTACTTAGAGTTAAAAGAAATCGAAGTTGCACCGAATTGTATACAGAAGGGAAAAAATATTTGGCATCCCTTAGTTGTAAAATATATTGAAAAGATGTTGCTCCATGTCGATTCCGCAGAGTGGAATAAGTTGATTGAGACACAGCCTAAAGTATTTTTACCAGGAAGGGACGGGCGATCAAATAAAATCCCAATCAAGTGGGAACAATTGTGATA
This sequence comes from Microcoleus sp. B3-D2, assembly GCF_036705345.1. NCBI lineage: Bacteria > Bacillati > Cyanobacteriota > Cyanophyceae > Oscillatoriales > Microcoleaceae > Microcoleus > Microcoleus sp. B3-D2. The sequence continues at coordinate 26,041 of NZ_JAUBUG010000087.1, read as the reverse complement.
TCCCATTTATATCATTTCCGGTTACACTCATACATGATGTTGACGGTTGACGGTTGACTGTTGACGCCGTGAACAGTGAACAGTGAACAGTGAACAGTGAACTCGAATTTACTATTCCGATGCTAACGGATTTGATATTAGACAGGATTTCGGAGCGATGCCAGAACCGGAGGTAGTGTTCTAGTTCCTGAGATGGAGGCTTAATCCCCTTTTCATAGGTCGTTTCTAGCAAATGTACAATTGGTTTGAGTTTCTTCCACGTCATATTTGCAGCCGAGTTGACCGAGTAAGGCAAACGAGAATTGTCTGCCACTGAGTATCGCGGTCATCTGCTGGGATGGGTTCTAAACTTCTAGCTTGGCAGCCTCTGGATACAATACCCATCTTGACCTTGGCTTTAGTATTTCCCAATAAGTCTATAAATTGAAGTGATTGATTTGATAAAAAAGAACATTTGCTCTTATGAGTGGAGTTTGACTAAAGTAAAGGCATCAAAGAAAAACGCCAGCGAACATTAACCAGTCAGCTTCAACTAGACATTCACCCGTGAGGTTTGCCATGAAATCCACTCTCTCCAACAGCGTTAACGCCAACATGAAAACCGCCAGCCATCAAAGGCCTTTACAGCTTACGCCTCAAAAACCAGAGGAAAAAGCCTTAACTCGCGGACAGCAGTTAGCAGATACCCTAGCAGCGAAAGTGGGTTCGTGGCCCTTTTTGATTGGGCAGACAGTAGTCCTCGCCGGGTGGGTGGGCGCGAACCTGACACCGGGCATTCCTCACTGGGATCAGCAGCCGTTCATCCTCCTCAACTTAGTATTCTCCTTTGCCTCTGCTTACACTGCACCGATTGTGTTAATGAGTCAAAACCGCCAGTCGGATGCAGAACGCGAACAAAATCTCTACAATCATCGAGTTAATCTCAAAGCTGCTCACGATGTGGTACTACTGCACGAAAAGCTCGATCGATTAAGCCACCACATTCCTGAGTTAATGGAAAAGCTCAATCAGCAACAGCAGTCTGTCAGTCCCATCAAAGAGATGGTGATGCCAGCCCCTGTTAAAGCAATTACCGAAGTTAATGAAGCAGCTAAGCCGTCTGCTTCCGATCGGAAGCAGAAGGCTGAGGTTCCCATACTACTTCCCCAAGTATTTAAATCGAACTTTTACTCATCAAAATATGCAGAAGTGATGCCAATTTCACTTCCCACTCAAAAGCCCTCAACACATTCAGTATCCGCGTCAAGCTATTTCAAGCTGTGACAATCGACGTTACTAATCAGTGAATGAGAGCGTCAGTCTCCCCAATCTCTTCAGTAACATTTTTAACAAAAAAAACCCTCACCATCAATTAATCTCCGGCACTATTCCAGGCATACTAGCATCACAATCTAGGCAGTTAGATATGAACCCATTCATTACCGCTATTTCCACAGGTATTACAGCTTTCACCGCCACAAATTTAGATGATGTTGTCATCTTGCTGCTGTTTTTCTCGCAAGTCAATGCTGTTTTTAGACGGCAACACATTGTTACAGGACAATATCTTGGGTTCGCAGCACTGGTGCTGCTTAGTCTTCCTAGCTTCTTTGGCTGTATGATCGTGCCGCGCCCTTGGGTGGGGATGTTGGGGTTAGTACCAATTGCCATTGGAGTCAGCCGCCTGCTAAATGGAGATACAGAGGCTGATGAGGAAAATACAGCTACAGATTCGCCTCAATTGACTATCTTTGCTAGTCTTTTATCGCCACAAACTTATAGTGTAGCTGCGGTGACATTTGCTAATGGAGGTGATAATGTGGGGATTTATGTCCCGTTGTTTGCCAACTGCACTTGGGATAGCCTGCTAGTGATTCTGAGCGTCTTTTTCTTGCTAGTGGGTGTCTGGTGTTATGTGGCGTATCAACTAACTCGAATGAGCGCGATCGCGACCCTACTTGTCCGCTACGGTAATTCCCTGGTTCCCTTCGTTCTAATGGGTCTGGGTACGCTGATCCTGCTCGATAGCCATACTCTAGAGAATCGCGGTTTAACGGTAGTTACTGTAGCTATCAGTTGCTTGTGGCTGCTGATATTGCTTAAAGACAGTTATCTATCGTTAGAGACTGCACCTAAAGTCGAAAAAATTTAGGCAAGCTAGAGTTCAAGTTTCCTCCACTTTGCTGAAGTTGAAAAATAAATAATTTATAACTTCAGCAAAGTGGAGGGGTTTTCTAGGAACAAACTCTAATTTCTTACACAAAGGACAACAAAAATGAGCAAGTTTTTCAAAGTAATTCTGGTGGCTTTAGTGCTTTTCGTAAACTTAGCTGTAGCTCAGCCTTCTTTGGCCGGCAAGGATTTCACAAAGGGGGCTGACTATGCGGAAGTGACACAGGAATTGAATCAACTTTTGTCAGCTCAGAGCGCTCCTTCGACTGCGGGTTATACGCCTGAACAGTACCAACAGCGGTTGGCCGAATTGCAAATGCAGAAGTACGTGATCGAAACTGCTAAAAAGCGGGCTCAGTGCCGTAATCAAACCGGGCAAACGCTGGCAGTTTATGCGAATAAGCCGAAAAAATCGCCCACGCAACTTTATTTCCTGGCAGCGGGTGAGATTACAGATGATGATTGGGATTGCGATGGTATTTACGTGCCAGCAGAGACTCAAGCTACTTTAGGCCCGGCGGCTCAGCCAGTTTCTTTGGCTGAACCGGTTGCTATTAAGGTTGTAGATGGTACGCAGCTAATTGCTACAACGAATGCAGCAACGGGTGGTATTCAATTAAATGTTGCCCCTGCTAAAGTTTTTAAGGCGGGTGAGACAACTTGGACTTTGCCCTCGTTTTCTCAGGTCCAGATTAATGCACAAGTTCCTACGCCGGAACTGATTGATTAATCCTTCTTGAGGAACGGTTAATAGTTGGGGACTTGGGAAAAAATAAAGTCCCCGGCAGAATAGAGGAGAGGCAATGCCACCATTGGCGATTGTCTCTCCTTTTTAGCTCGCAAAAAAGCCAGAAGATGCTGGTAAAAAAAAGATTGAACAGTGGACTAAAGATAAGATTAGCCAATTCACGCATACTGCTAATAGTCAAAGCGCAATTGGTGATGATGCACGGCACGGTGTCGATCGCAACGCTCCACCCAAAGAACCTATGCCAAAATCAGAAGCAGAGGCTTTAATTAGGAATCTGCTAAAACAATGGCTTGAGTGGAAGTGCGAACAACAAAAGTAGAATAGTAAAGGACGACACAGATTAAGAAACGAAAGTCTGGATAAAAAGTGATTAATCCTTTGTATTCGCCTGCCCAATCTGTGCCGTACTTACATTATAACAAATCTTTCAATTTATCATCTTCTCCCAACACTTTAATCACCTGTTTAATCTCCTGCGTCCTATCTTTTTTCACAATCAAAGTTACGTTGCCATCTCTGACAACTACCACATCTTCTAAACCAATGGTGACAATCACCTCGTTCTCATCGGCTGCATAGAAAATGCCGCCTTTGGTGTCAATCCCGACGTGTTTTGCTAACTCGACATTCGGCTTGTCTCCTTGCAGCAAACGACCGATCGCATTCCAATCTCCCAAATCGTCCCAGCTAAAGCCTACGGGCAGAACACAGGCTTTTTGCGTCTTCTCCATCAAGGCGTAATCGATGCTTATTTTAGGTAATTCGGAGTAAGCAGCGGCACCTTTTGCTTCCAAAGCTGCCATCATTTCCGGTACATGATTTCGCAATTCTGTCAAGACTGTTCCAACTCGAAATACAAAAATGCCGCCGTTCCAACTAAACTTGCCGCTGGCTACAAATTCTTCAGCAGTTGTGCGATCGGGCTTTTCGGTAAACCTGGCCACCCGATAGGCGGGAAAACCCCCAAAACTGCCAATTTCCTCGCCTTGTTCGATGTAGCCGTAGCCGGTGGAAGCATAACTCGGTTTTACTCCCAAAGTGGCGATCGCATCCTGATTTTTCGCCAACTCCGCCGCCGCCTCCAAAGTCTTGACAAACTCCTCGGGTTCCCCAATCCAGTGATCCGCCGGGAAAAAACCCACCACCGCATCCTCACCGTAACGCTTGGCAGTTTCTATAGCAGTCCAGGCCACCGCCGGCGCAGTATCCCGGCCCTCGGGTTCCGCCAGCAAATTCTCAGGAGGTAACAGCGGCAACTGTTCGCGGACTCCCGCAGCCAACATTTCCGACGTTACCACCCACAAATCGTCCCAGCCGTTACCTAATGTTAATAGTCTTTCTGCTGTAGCTTGCAGCAAACTCTTGCCGCTACCGTCGAGACTCAAAAACTGCTTGGGGCGCTGCTTGCGGCTGAGGGGCCAGAAGCGTTCGCCTTTACCGCCGGCGAGTATTACGGGAATTAAGGTTTTCGTCATGGTTTGAAGTTTAAGGGTTCTGATCTATTTTGCTCGACAGCTTATAATTATGGAGAGAATTGTGGCTGTCTGCGGGTTTTGGGGGCGACCTATATTTTTGGGAAAAGTGCGTCTGTTGGTGGGTGTAAAAATCGAGGGGTTAATTTTTTGGGCTGTAATCCAATTTCTGTAAGGGTTTGAGGCTAATTCCTGGGGATAAGGGCAGACGCAATTGCTGAAACCTTTATAGGATAAGGGTTTGAGGGGTAAAGTTTAAATAGGGTATTGACAGGTCGGAGGCTGAAATGATATTTTTGCTAGTACAGACGCAAATGAACGTTGAAAACCAAATACACCAAGGCTTCTGGAACGGGCGCCGGAAAATGCCTAAAACCCTATCAGGGATTGAAACCTTCAGTAAGGAGGTGGACAGTTAAGTGCTGTCCCAAGCCGGAAAATGCCTAAAACCCTATCAGGGATTGAAACAAGTAACTTAAGGGGTGAGAATGAGGCACTCAGGCCGGAAAATGCCTAAAACCCTATCAGGGATTGAAACGCTTTGAGTCGGTGAACTCGGATTCGCAAAACTTGCCGGAAAATGCCTAAAACCCTATCAGGGATTGAAACAAGGTGGAAAGACAGATTTAACAAGATTTCTTAGCCGGAAAATGCCTAAAACCCTATCAGGGATTGAAACAATAGCAGTGAACGGCATAATTAGACCCAATTAATGCCGGAAAATGCCTAAAACCCTATCAGGGATTGAAACGCATAGGGGTAAGCTTCAGGATGAACCACATTAAGCCGGAAAATGCCTAAAACCCTATCAGGGATTGAAACATGCCACCCGAGCCACTATACATACCAGCAAAAGCAGAGCCGGAAAATGCCTAAAACCCTATCAGGGATTGAAACCTCTTAACTTCTCCCGTAATTCTCACCTTTTTGAATGCCGGAAAATGCCTAAAACCCTATCAGGGATTGAAACTAAAGTGGGCTACATGAACTTGCGAAAGCTTTTTGCCGGAAAATGCCTAAAACCCTATCAGGGATTGAAACAAATTAAAATCTCTTGATATTTTTCTCGTTAAGGGCCGGAAAATGCCTAAAACCCTATCAGGGATTGAAACACATTATCGTCAATCATTAACTTTCCCAGTAAGGCCGGAAAATGCCTAAAACCCTATCAGGGATTGAAACAACTTGAATCATCTGATAAGTACACCAAGTGTATACAGGGCCGGAAAATGCCTAAAACCCTATCAGGGATTGAAACGTAAAACTTAGCTGATAAAAGTCCAAAATCTTAGGCCGGAAAATGCCTAAAACCCTATCAGGGATTGAAACGCAAATATGATTTTGCCCCCCGTTAATCCGTGAGCCGGAAAATGCCTAAAACCCTATCAGGGATTGAAACTGCAATTAAAGAATTGATAAGCAATGGAGGAGTTGATGCCGGAAAATGCCTAAAACCCTATCAGGGATTGAAACTAGGTAACTACCCGCTAACAGGCGAAAAAGCTTGGCCGGAAAATGCCTAAAACCCTATCAGGGATTGAAACATTGACATTGGCACACAGCCACACAGGAAGTGGCGCCGGAAAATGCCTAAAACCCTATCAGGGATTGAAACCAAATGGTGGAGGCTTACAGCATGGCATCACCTCCACCGCCGGAAAATGCCTAAAACCCTATCAGGGATTGAAACTCTAACTTGGCAGTGCTTGCAGTTCCCGGTCGGAGCCGGAAAATGCCTAAAACCCTATCAGGGATTGAAACTCTGGTACAAACGCCGACACCCTGCACTTATGGCCGGAAAATGCCTAAAACCCTATCAGGGATTGAAACGAATTACAGAACCAAACCAGAGATCGGCTTGGTGCCGGAAAATGCCTAAAACCCTATCAGGGATTGAAACAGCGCCACATACAGCAAATTATTTTCTTGCTCCTGCCGGAAAATGCCTAAAACCCTATCAGGGATTGAAACATTTGAGGGATGCCCGAATACCTAATTACATCGCGCCGGAAAATGCCTAAAACCCTATCAGGGATTGAAACAACTCCCTGGTCGGCTTTCAATTTCCGACGTACAGCCGGAAAATGCCTAAAACCCTATCAGGGATTGAAACAAAGTCTTGAGCTTCGATAAAATTGAAATCCGCTACTGGCCGGAAAATGCCTAAAACCCTATCAGGGATTGAAACGAGATGCAGAGCTTGATAGAACAAATCCAAAATAAAGCCGGAAAATGCCTAAAACCCTATCAGGGATTGAAACTGAGCCTTATTGGTTGGATACGCGCGGCATTGAAGGGCCGGAAAATGCCTAAAACCCTATCAGGGATTGAAACAAAGCTTTCCTGGTTTCGATATATCCTCTGGCTATGCCGGAAAATGCCTAAAACCCTATCAGGGATTGAAACGCTCAAGGAGTTAAACCAAGGATTTATCAATTTTGCGCCGGAAAATGCCTAAAACCCTATCAGGGATTGAAACCAACCTCTAGCATTGCCTCATCCCGCAAAGATGCTAAGCCGGAAAATGCCTAAAACCCTATCAGGGATTGAAACCCAACTTCAAAGCTTCCTGAGCTTCCGTAACTTTGCCGGAAAATGCCTAAAACCCTATCAGGGATTGAAACCAGGGCTTCTTTTTCAGCGAGAATTCTTTGAATCCGGCCGGAAAATGCCTAAAACCCTATCAGGGATTGAAACCTGAAAAAAGATAGCGATAGGGGTATCACTATTGCCGGAAAATGCCTAAAACCCTATCAGGGATTGAAACTGTGAAACCAGCGGCCAGCATCACACAGAGCACGGGGAGCCGGAAAATGCCTAAAACCCTATCAGGGATTGAAACGCGAAGTTCGGCGATCGTCTGCGGTGTTATTCCGGCCGGAAAATGCCTAAAACCCTATCAGGGATTGAAACGATAGTATTGGACGCACCTTCGTAAATGACTTTGGCCGGAAAATGCCTAAAACCCTATCAGGGATTGAAACATTAAAAAAATCGACTAGCGCTTTAACCGATCCGGCGCCGGAAAATGCCTAAAACCCTATCAGGGATTGAAACGAGGATATTTTCAACAATCCAGGTGAGACTTTTACGCCGGAAAATGCCTAAAACCCTATCAGGGATTGAAACACGCAATTTGCGATCGGTACAGCTAACGCTAGATTTGGCCGGAAAATGCCTAAAACCCTATCAGGGATTGAAACTTGCGCCGCATAGAGTGCGAGCACGGCAGTCCTGGATTAGTGCCGGAAAATGCCTAAAACCCTATCAGGGATTGAAACTGCCTTAATTGCCCTTAACTTGATTGCCTCAAGCCGGAAAATGCCTAAAACCCTATCAGGGATTGAAACCCAATTCTGGCAGGGACAATCTCGTGGTCAGAAACCTTGCCGGAAAATGCCTAAAACCCTATCAGGGATTGAAACCGATTGCCCGCATTATCTCGCCTATGATTTTCGGTCGGCCGGAAAATGCCTAAAACCCTATCAGGGATTGAAACAGTCGCTGGCATCGGTGCTATAGCCGGAGCAATCGGAGTTGCCGGAAAATGCCTAAAACCCTATCAGGGATTGAAACCACGCGCTCATCGTAGCCGCTCAATTGCTGCAAGCCGGAAAATGCCTAAAACCCTATCAGGGATTGAAACAGGGAGACTGCCAGCGGTGCGAAAGCCGATCGCCCGCCGGAAAATGCCTAAAACCCTATCAGGGATTGAAACTTATGCCGCCGCGCTCTCTGGCAGTGGATTTTGCCGGAAAATGCCTAAAACCCTATCAGGGATTGAAACAATCAAGAATGGTGGCAGGCGGTTGACGCGCTCCGCCGGAAAATGCCTAAAACCCTATCAGGGATTGAAACGATTCGACTTGATGGACTAGATAGCCCATATCGTCGGCCGGAAAATGCCTAAAACCCTATCAGGGATTGAAACAATAATATGTACTACTATTGACGGCACCACACTGCCGGAAAATGCCTAAAACCCTATCAGGGATTGAAACTTGCAAAAAACTTATGGCGGCTCTGACTTGCCCGACGCGCCGGAAAATGCCTAAAACCCTATCAGGGATTGAAACACATAGTCAAAGTGGTGTGGATATACGCTCAGTATGCCGGAAAATGCCTAAAACCCTATCAGGGATTGAAACTTTTACGTGTCTGATCACAGCTTGTGCCGCTGTAAGCCGGAAAATGCCTAAAACCCTATCAGGGATTGAAACACATCGCTTAGGGCATATCAAGAATAGCCTTAATGCCGGAAAATGCCTAAAACCCTATCAGGGATTGAAACGGGCTAATTCTGGCCGCTCTAAAGGTTCCGGTATTGCCGGAAAATGCCTAAAACCCTATCAGGGATTGAAACATAACATCATCATTAGTTAGCTCAGGCGGCGGGCTGGTGCCGGAAAATGCCTAAAACCCTATCAGGGATTGAAACACTTCGCGGCCTAAGAAGTGATTAGGTGCAATGTGCCGGAAAATGCCTAAAACCCTATCAGGGATTGAAACTCATTAGATAATAACGGAAGACAATTGTATCAATGCCGGAAAATGCCTAAAACCCTATCAGGGATTGAAACCTGTGCAAACTGTACGCCAAAACACGGACAGTTTAGCTACAGCCGGAAAATGCCTAAAACCCTATCAGGGATTGAAACAAATCGAGCTCGCCGGGGGATTTAGACAATAAGCCGGAAAATGCCTAAAACCCTATCAGGGATTGAAACGAGAACTATCCTCGGTCTGCCTTTTGAGAAAAAAGCCGGAAAATGCCTAAAACCCTATCAGGGATTGAAACCCACTCGCAGAAATAGTTTGGGCTTCGCTCCCACAACCGGAAAATGCCTAAAACCCTATCAGGGATTGAAACCCCTGCTTCTTTTCTGGAACATGGGAACTTCCAGAGCCGGAAAATGCCTAAAACCCTATCAGGGATTGAAACCGTTTTGCTTGCATTGATGCGCCGGAACTTAAGGCCGGAAAATGCCTAAAACCCTATCAGGGATTGAAACCGAGAGGAAGTCGAAACACAGCTCGCCGACCTGAGCCGGAAAATGCCTAAAACCCTATCAGGGATTGAAACAGCCTTTCCACGTTGTGGCAGACTTATCTTTTTTACCGGAAAATGCCTAAAACCCTATCAGGGATTGAAACAGGCGTTGCGATTTGTCGCTCAGGCAGCGGTGTTAGCCGGAAAATGCCTAAAACCCTATCAGGGATTGAAACGATCGAGGTAGCATCCCTCGATGTCGAAGTCCAAGCCGGAAAATGCCTAAATCCCTATCTAGGGCTTGAAACAGAAGCGGGATGGGAAGATCGACGATCGCACTCAGAAACCGGGTTTTTTTGCTAGCATACTTCCGAACTCGTACAAACGGCAAAAAACCCACCTTCTTTGATTTTGATGCCTATTCCTCTTAAGATCTTCAAAACTCAGCCGCAATTAACCCAAAACCCTATCAGGGATTTTTTGTCACTCGATCGATCCAACTTGCATAAAATGATACCCGCGTGTCGCCGGAAATTTCCCCAAAACTGCCATTATCGTCAATTTTATCAATATCGCTGATGTTTGTTTTGAAAAATCCCCGATCGCTATAACCCCAAGAACTAATCCCCGCAATTTTCCCGTCAACAAACGAAGGCCCGCCCGAATCTCCGCTAGCGGTAGCTATCTCATTTTTGCCCAAACCGCGATCGCGCAACCTGGGAAAATGCCTCCCCAAAGCATCGTGTTCGCTAGTCCCCGCGTCAAAATCAAAGATTAATTGACTTCCCAAAACCAATTCCGACATATCTGATTCTGTAGCATCTTTCAAAACATCAATTAAAGCATCATAGCGATTCTGTCCGCTATATCTTTTCGCCCCAGAATTAGAATTTTCATCTTGTCCCTTTGCACCTAAACCGATATATCCGTATCCAACTTTTGTAAATACTTTCTCCACTTCATTTTTTTTTCTATTTATCTCGTACTGTTCGATCCTTGGCGGCGCGACCCTTTTCAGCTTTAAAATAGCAATATCGTTGCCAACTTCCGATTCGTAACCAGTCCAGCCCGGATGGATATAATATTTGCTAACGGGGATGCTAACTTCACCGCTAGGCAATTTAAAAATTGCTTTAATTGCCGTTTCAGCAGGAACCTTAACTCCCCCTTCATTCAGACAGTGGGCCGCCGTGAGAACGTACAACCCTCCCGTTAGCAGCGAACCTGTACAGGAAGCGGAAGCCAGATAGGCGACGCCTGTATATTGATTTAAAGCTAAAGGTTTGCGGGAACTGCTGTCAGGAAAAGCGCTAATTATCGATCGCCCAACTTCGGCAGTTTCTAAAACTAAAAATACCGTCACAACCGCGATTAATAATATTTTGATTCCTGAATTCATTTTTGAGAGTGAATTGGTTGGAGAGCTAATCGAGACCTGACTTTTTCAATAAGTCGGGTCTCGCGAGTATTTCGTTTGTTGAAATTAGCTTACTTATTGCAACATTTTACTTCGATAATTCGACATTAAGTTCGTTCACCACGCGGCGTTTGAGCGGGATTGATTTTTCACGGGGCAGCAAATCAAATACTTTCCGAAAAGCATCATCTACCTGTTCAAATGGTATTTGTCCTTTTTCGTTAAAAACTACTTTTCCCGATTGGTCGAGGATGAGAGTTTGAGGTACGAAACCTTCGTAATAATGGCTCGGTTCGGTGAGTTCCGGTGACGGTTGGGGAGGCAAAGAGTCAACTGTTATCGGCATAAAATCGGCTGCCCGGCCGTAAAATTCCTGGAGTTGAGAGACGACGATCGCATATTGCTTGGAGTCGCTGCTGTCGTCAGTGTAAAACACTAACAATACGGGTTTATGGCGTTTGAAAGAATCTGTAAGCTTGGCTTTAGGAGGAACTAGGGAACCGTTGCCCGCGTAGAGGGAAAATATTGTACCGTCGAAGCGATCGTCTGTGAGAGTTGCCAAAGCTGGCGCCGTACCGCTTAGCAGTATCAAGCTAAGTGCGATCGCGACGGTTAAAAGACTGGCTGACAAGATTCGCTTCAGCAAGCCCAGGCCAGAAGCAGGAGTAACAATTGAATTTTTGTTCTCAGGAAATATCATAGGTTGTTGGCAGTGGCTGTAAGGAAAGCGAAATCAGATGCAAAAACTTTCCTAAGTTTATCAGCAACTGTATGCAAATGTTCCTGAGTAGGTTAACGTAGTTTCGGATAGACTATGATAATTTGCTTGTTGTAGCGATCGACACGGTGATTCTACCGATCCAAAAACACTATTTGCCATCGGTTTTTCAGGGGCGGGCTGGAAGTATCGGCGCCACAATGAAATTTATTTGTTGCGGGCTGGGCTTCTAGCTTCTGAGAAGGGTGCAAGATGTTAAATTCAACTGATAACTAGAAACTGACAACTGGGAACTAATAACTAATGATAGCTTTGCTTGACACAATCCTGGCCCAAACGCCCGCTGCTGATGTTTCTGGGCCCGCTCAAATCAATCTGTTGCAAGCGATTGTTTTAGGAATTGTACAGGGATTAACCGAGTTTTTGCCCATCAGCAGCACCGCTCATTTAAAGGTAGTGCCGATCGCCCTTGGATGGGACGATCCGGGGGTTGCTTATACTGCTGTAATTCAGTTGGGCAGCATTGTGGCAGTGCTTTGGTATTTCTGGAAAGACTTGACAACTATAACTTTGGGTGCTGTAGATGCCGTGAGGCGACGCGACTACGAATCGCAAGAGTTTCGGATCGCCTTGGGAATTGCTTTGGGAACAATACCTATAGTCTTTTTTGGGCTGCTAATCAAGATATTGGTTCCAGATTTTGACAAGTCGCCGCTGAGAAGTTTGACCAGCATCGCCATTGCTTCGATCGTCATGTCGCTACTGTTAGCAACAGCAGAAAAAATTGGCAAGCGCAATCGGACTTATGAAAAGTTAACTGTTTCAGACGGCATTTTTATGGGATTAGCTCAAGCAATAGCCTTGATTCCGGGGTGTTCGCGATCGGGTTCTACTCTCACTGCAGGATTGTTCATGGGATTGGAAAGATCCGCCGCCGCGCGATTTTCTTTTTTATTGGGAATTCCGGCAATTACTCTGGCTGGATTAGTAGAATTGAAGGGTGCTTTGGGAGAAGGAATCAGCGATGCTGGAGTTGCAGCTTTGATAGTCGGGACAATTTCGGCATTTGTGTTTTCTTATTTGTCGATCGCGTGGCTGCTCAAGTTCCTGCAAACTCAAAACACCTGGGTGTTTGTGTGGTATCGGCTGGCATTTGGCGTGGCCATTTTAACGGCGATCGCAGGGGGGGCATTGCGAAATATATAAAATAGAAATTCGATAGCAGTAGGAGCGACTTATGTCGCTCTGAACTCGGTCTAATTAATAACTGGAACGCCAAATTACAATCTATTTTTTCGTAAAATACAATGAAAAAACTCACAAGTAACGAATTTTTTGATAGTTAAAAATCCATGTAGATAGGAAAATTTGAGATAAAAGCTGCGTGCTTTTAAGAAGAATGAAGGCTAACGATTTATCTCCGTCTGTTATTTAATTTTATCTTAGGACTATTCTTTGATTTACCTAAGTCATTTACCCGCCCTATAGTAACTAATAACAATCAGAAAAACAATTAAGTTATCTGATTGTGATAATGTTGAATTATAACTCAGACTCTTAAAAAAGAGGTTTGGGTTCTAATTATTCTATTTTTTAGCGCTTAGTAGTGCGATCGACCTTTCGAGAGTTTTGGCAATTTATTGAAGTTTTCTCAAATTGTTAATGGCTTTTTGATAGTTATCTTTATCACCTTGCTGCTGAAATAAGTCTGCTGCTTTCTGAAAGTCTTGGATCGCCCCGGGCTTGTCTCCCCCTTCAGCGCGGGCAATTCCCCGGCTCAAGTAGGCGCCGGCTAAGTTAGGATCGATTCGCAAAGCTGCATTGTAATCGGCTACAGCAGCCTTGTTGTCTCCTAAACGAAAGCGGGTAACGCCCCGGTTTAAGTAGGCACTGGCAAAGTTAGGATTAATTTGCAAAGCTCGATCGTAATCGGCGAGAGCACCCTGGCTGTCTCCTAAATCATCGCGAGCATTCCCCCGGTGGGTGTAGGCTTCGGCAAAGTTAGGATTGATTCGCACAGCTTCGTTGTAATCGGCTACAGCACCCTGGTTGTCTCCTGAAAAATAACGGATATTCCCCCGGTGGTAGTAAGCAAGAGCAAAGTTAGGATTAATACGTAAAGCTTCGCTGTAATCGGCTACAGCACCCTTGTTGTCTCCTAAACGATAGCGGGTAATCCCCCGGTTTAAGTAGGCACCGGGAAGGTTGGGATTAATTCGCAATGCTTCGCTGAAATCCGCTACAGCACCCTGGTTGTCTCCTAAATCAGAGCGGTCAAGTCCCCGGTTGTTGTATGCAGAGGCATAGTTAGGATTGATTCGCAAAGCTTCGGTGTAATCGGCTACAGCACCCTTGTTGTCTCCCAAACGAGAGCGGGTAACTCCCCGGTTGTAGTAGGCGAGAGCATCGTTAGGATTAATTCGCAAAGCTGCGTTGTAATCCGCGAGAGCACCCTGGCTGTCTCCTGAGTCATCGCGGGCATTCCCCCGGTTGATGTAGGCTTCGGCATAATTAGGATTAATTCGCAAAGCTTCGTTGAAATCGCCGAGAGCACCCTTATAGTCTCCTAAACTATACCGGGCATTTCCCCGGCCGTTGTAGGCTTCGGCATAATTAGGATTAAGCACAATTGCTTGAGAGTAAGCGGCTATAGCGCCTTGATAATCTCCTTTTTCATCTTTTTCCTGACCCTGAATAAAGAAATCCTCAGCTTTGGGCGCCGCCACTACAGACGCACTCGGAACCTGAACCGATATAGCGAAAACTGGGGTTGGTTGTGCGATCGCACTTATTGCAACTGCACCAATCAACGCGATGGAAATTTTGTCAAAGAATTTCATGGATTTTACCTGTCAATAAAAAAGGAAATTTGTTGCAGTTTATTGAAGTTTGTTCAGATTGTTAATGGCTCTGTTATAGTTATCTCTATCACCTTGCTGCTGAAATAACTCTGCTGCTTTCTGAAAGTCTTGAATTGCACCCTGCTTGTCTCCTAATTCAGCGCGGGCATACCCGCGAACATTGTAGGCTTTGGCATAATTAGGATTAATTCGCAAAGCTTCGTTGTAATCGGCGATCGCACTCTGGTTGTCTCCTAAACGAGAGCGAGTAACCCCCCGGTTGTAGTAGGCTTTTGAATCGCTAGGATTTATTCGCAGAGCCTCGTTATAATCGGCGATCGCACCCTGGCTGTCTCCTGAGTCATCGCGGGCATTCCCCCGGTTGACGTAGGCTTGGAACAAGTTAGGATTAATTCGCAAAACTTCGTTGAAATCGGCGATCGCACCTTGCTTGTCTCCTGATACATAGCGGAGTATTCCCCGGTTATAGTAAGCCTCGGCATAATTAGGATTAAGCCCAATTGCTTTGCTTAAATCTTCGATCGCACCCTGACGATCTCCTTTTCTATACTTTTCCTCACCCTGAATCAAGAAATCCTCAGCTTTTTCCCCGGCCGCCAAATCTGAGTTGCCAATGTGAGCAACGCTGTACTTTTGACTGTTGGTAAACTCTACAACTGTTAAGTCAACTTTTGGCAGTTTTTTCAAGGTAGCCTCTGTATCACTCCCCTGTTTCAGAGTCAATAGCAAAGTCCTATTCGTACCAGTATCCTCTTGATTAACAGCAGCGCACATCACGGGTTCTGCATTCAGAATCGCAGTGTTAATATATTTGAGAGTGCCGTTGTTAAAAAAGCTATCATTTGCCGCCCGACTGGGTTGACAAAAAACTACATTTGTGGTAATACCAACTAACCCTGTTAGGAGTCCTGTCAAGATTTTGAATTTCATAAATTAAAGATTTTTGCCTTATTCTGTCACAGCTCAAATAAATTCACAACCCAGAACTAACCCTGATGCTAAAGCCGATCGACTTTAGCAAACTTCAACAAATAACCGATAATATAACCATGAGCGACTTATCAATCCGACCAGCCCTAATCACCAAAGTTATCCCCGACAGCATCTGCGCCGAAATGGGATTTGAACCCGGAGACTCAATCGTCGCCGTCAACGGTCAAAAACCCCGCGATTTAATTGACTATCAATTTCTGTGCGCCGATGAGTTTCTAGAATTAGAAGTATTAGACACTAAAGGCAAAACCCACAAATTAGAAATAGAAAAAGATTATGACGAAGACTTGGGAGTGGAATTTGAAACGGCTCTTTTTGACGGACTAATTCAGTGCAACAACCGCTGCCCTTTTTGCTTTATCGACCAACAACCACCGGGAAAGCGAGAAACTCTCTATCTCAAAGATGATGACTACCGACTTAGTTTTCTTTATGGTAGCTATCTCACTCTCACCAATCTGACTCAAAAAGAGTGGGAGAGAATCGAGCAAATGCGGCTTTCTCCTCTCTATGTTTCCGTGCACGCTACCGAACCGGAAGTACGAATTAGGCTGTTAAAAAATCTCCGCGCTGGCAAGATTCTCGAACAAATCAAATGGTTTCAAGAACGCCGCTTGCAAATTCACGCTCAAGTAGTTGTTTGTCCTGGTATTAATGATGGCGAACATTTAGAACGCACTTTGTTAGATTTGGCAAAGTTTCATACCGGAAATATCCCGGCTGTAGCATCGGTGGCTGTAGTGCCAGTAGGTTTAACTCGCTTTCGCCCAGCCGAAGATGAACTAATTGCAGTAACTGCGGAAAAAGCGCGAGAAGTAATCGAGCAAGTGCAGAAAATTCAAGTGCTTTTGAGTAAAGGAAAAGGTGGCCAAAGGGCGAAAAAGCAGAAGTCAAAATCGCGGTGCATTTGGCTGGCGGACGAGTGGTTTTTAATAGCTGGTTTAGATTTGCCGTCGGCTGCAGATTACGAAGATTATCCGCAAATTGGTAACGGTGTCGGTTCGATTCGCCAGTTTATCGAGCAGTTTGAAACGGCTTTTGAGAAGCTGCAACCGATGCAAGTCGAGCCTGCGCGCAAGTTAGTTTGGGTGGTGGGGAATGCTGTAGAAAAAGCTTTTGAGCCGATCGTACAACAACTAAACCAAATTCCCGGCTTGTCGGTCAACATGGCAGCACTGTGCAGCCGCTACTGGGGACAAACTATCACCGTTACGGGTTTGCTCACCGGGCAAGATTTGCTCGAAGCTTTGCAGGGGCGAGACTTGGGAAATGGCATCCTGCTGCCGTCGGTGATGCTAAAACAGGGAGAACCGCGTTTTCTAGACGACATGACCCTCGAACAGCTCGCCAGCTCGCTGAAAACCCGGATTTTGCCGGTAAGCGGAGTAGAGGAACTAATCTCGGCGGCGATCGGTCTGGCAAATGCTGAAGTTAAATTCTAAATTTTGAATCGAACATTCAAAAGTTAAGATGAGTATGGTAATTGTGACTTGTAACCGTCGAGTTCAGGCTACAGACTAGAAACTTGAGACCTCAATCTTGCTCTAAAATTGTCTCTAGGATTGCAGAGTAATTAAAAAATTATGCGTGTTTTTCGTCAAATCATCGTAGTCGGAGTGGGCGCTGCAATTACTTTCAGCAACGCCGCACAGAGTGCTTCAGCACAGACTCCTGCTCAACCTCAGGACAGTTCCGCCCTTAGCAATCAGCTCGAATTAGGGCAGAATGTTCGATCGACCTCGAACACAGCGGCAGAATCAGCATCAGATACGGAACAGTCGATCGCCCTTAACCCTCAAACCTCCAAGTCTCAGCAGCCAGGGGGAGCCAAGATCGCATCAACTACCCCAACCGGGCCCGAGCAAGCATCAAAGCCTCAACAGGCTGCTCCGGCTTCCCCATCAACTCTGTCTCAGCGCGGTTCAACACCTCTAAGAGGGTTGGAACCGAAAGACGCTCAGCAGCCTTC
The DNA here is from genome assembly GCF_036705345.1 of Microcoleus sp. B3-D2. Taxonomy (NCBI): domain Bacteria; kingdom Bacillati; phylum Cyanobacteriota; class Cyanophyceae; order Oscillatoriales; family Microcoleaceae; genus Microcoleus; species Microcoleus sp. B3-D2. The sequence goes on along the minus strand of NZ_JAUBUG010000087.1, from coordinate 8,719 downwards.
CCCGAACCCTCCAAACAATCTTCCTGTGCCGAGTTCCCCCGTACCCATTCTCCGGGGCACTCCGAACGAAAGTTTCCCCCCTCTCCCTCCGAGGGGCCTCTTAAACACCAATCCTCCGGCTTCCCTGGAACCCAACCCGAATCCGCTGCTGTTTCCGACAAACCCCGAGGATGTCAGGATCGAGCAAACAGAGTCAATTACCTTGCAGCAGGCGATCGACCTCGCCCGCCGCAACAGCCAAGTTTTGCAAATCGCCCGAAAGCAAGTGGAACAAAGCAGAGCAGCTTTGCGCGAACAGCAAGCTGCTCTTTATCCAGACCTGAATTTTCAAATGGACGCCAGCCGATCTATGAATGCCGGCGGAGAACTGGGAATCCGGGCTGGGCAGCGCCGCCTCAACGCTCTGGCTAACCGAACCGGGCAGCCCGCCGAGCAAGCCGGCACAAATTTCGGCAGCAACAGTCTCAACAGCACTTTGCAGTTGAGCTACAACCTCGATTTGTTCGGAGGCCGGCGCGCTACCATCCGCGCGGCAGAGGAACAGTTGCGCCTTCGGGAACTGGATGTGGAACGCCAAGCCGAGGAACTGCGCTTCGACACTGCTGAGGCTTACTACAACTTGCAAAACGCGGACGGACAAGTTGCCATCCGCCAAGCTTCGGTCAGAAATGCCGAGCAAAGTTTGCGGGATGCCGAAGCCTTGGAACGGGCAGGAGTGGGAACCCGGTTTGCTGTGTTGCAGGCTCAGGCAAATTTGGCTAACGAACAGCAACAACTGTCAGTGGCCCGCCGCGATCAGGGAGTTGCCCAGCGGCGTCTGGCTGAGATTTTGAATATCAGCCAGTCAACGAACTTGACAGCGGCTGATCCGGTAGAGCAAGTCGGCTTTTGGAGGCTGTCTTTGGAAGAGAGTATCGTGCAGGCTTTTAGGAATCGCCCCGAGTTGGAACAGCAGTTGGTGCAGAGGGATATCAGCAAGCAGCAGAGGCGAGCGATTCAGGCATCGCGTTTGCCTCAAGTGAGCGTGGGGGGTAGTTACAACGTACTGGGACAAGACCCTGATAACCCCGATCCGTTTGCTGCTCGTGGCTGGGCCGATGGTTATTCGATCCGGGCGAGTCTGACTTGGAGTATCTTCGATGGGGGCGCGGCGAACGCCCGGGTGCAACAGCGGGATGCTGATATTGCGATCGCCGAAAGTCGATTTGACCAACTCCGCAATCAGGTGCGCCGGGAAGTGGAACAAGCTTATTTTGGCTTAGACTCGAGTTTAGAGAATATCGAAACTTCTGAGGCGGGGGTTTTGCAGTCGAGGGAAGCTTTGCGTTTGGCGAGGCTGCGGTTTCAAGCTGGTGTGGGTACTCAGACGGATGTGATTCAGGCGGAAACTGATTTGACTAGGGCTGAGAGAAACCGATTGTCGGCAATTATCAACTACAACCTGGGGCTTTCGTCTATCCAGCGGGCTGTGAGCAATCTTCCCACGAATAACCTCTCGGATGCTCCTTGACATTGAGTTGGGGCGAGCTTTAATTACCAGAACAATTGGACATCCTGTATTAAACGTCTGACACATTCGTTAATATTTTGTAATAGAGTTCCATGTCAACTGCGTTAGGAAATCGGCAATGGCCAACATCAAGTTTGTGAAGGAAAATCAGGAAGTCATCGCAGCAGACGGAGCCAATTTGAGGCTCAAAGCTCTAGAAAACCGCATTGATTTGTACACATTTTCGGGAAAGCTCATGAATTGCGGGGGCATAGGTCAATGTGGCACCTGCATTGTGGAAATTGTCGAGGGAAGTGAAAATCTGTCGCCGCGCACTGACTTTGAAAACCGCAAGCTCAAGAAAAAGCCCGAAAACTATCGGTTGGCTTGTCAAGCTATGGTCAATGGCCAGGTCAGCGTGAAGACTAAACCGTGACTCTCAGAAGGCAGAAGGCTAGAGATGCTTTTATGCAGAAGGAAAGAAAAATTCAGAATCCAAGAATTTTGTTTTTTTTTCCTATTTAACTGTATAATCATTCCTTTTGCCGACCTAGGAAAAGAAACGCGGTTTCTAGGAATAAAAGGTTGGGCTGCCAGGCATCCAGACAGAAACCGGGTTTCGACGCTTGTCTGCCAGTCCTCCTTCTATCTTCGAGTTTGCCTTTCGCCTTTGAGTGATATCCTAGTTGTGTGTATTTTCCTATTTTCCGATAGAGGCGAGCGTCTTCATGGAAGTTAACGATTTAGGGTTTGTGGCAACCATTCTGTTTGTATTGGTTCCCAGCGTTTTTCTAATCATTCTGTACATTCAAACGGCTAGCCGTCAAAGCAGAAAAGATTAGCAACTGTTGCTATTTCTGTCTGGCTTTGCTGCTTGCAAAAAAAAGCGCCAACAGCTTTTTGCTGAGGCGCTTTTTTTGTTAACTGTTGAGTGTTAGCTGCTCGCTCTTAACGATGAGATTCTAGCCGACTGTGCGGGCTAGCAAGACGGGACAGTTGGCATAAACTCGCACGTAGTCTGATAGCGAATTTCCCAGGAGTCGATCGATATCCACAAAGTTTTTGGCAACGTTGGGTCGCCGATCCGGGGAACCGAGCACCAACAAGTCGGCATTCATGTCGTCTGCAATCCGACAAATTTCTTCCCCAGGCTTGCCTGTAGCACTCACGCAGCGGTAGCTAACTCCCATTTGTTTCGCTAGTGCTACTGCCGGAGCTAATACGGGGTCTTTTTCAGCACTAGCTGTTAAATCTTCGCTGGCTTTTCCCGTCAAATCTTTAGTGACGTGTACTAAAATTATCTCTCCGCCACTGACTTCTTTGACCAAAGATAGCGCAAGCTGCAATGACTGTTTGGCAGCTTCTGATTTGTCTACCGCCACCATGACGCGCTTGATTTTTTTGACGTAGATGTCGTCTTTTACTAACAGCATCGGTCGGGATGTTAGCTGGAAAACGTACTGGCTGACTGAGTTTTCCAAAATCGATTGCAGCCGTCCGAGTCCCCGGGAACCCATAATTACTAAGTCGGATTGTTCTTCTTCTGCGACTTGGCAAACTGTTGTTTTCGGATCACCCTGTTTGAGCCGGGGATTGACTTTGCTGGGATCTATTTTCAAAGACTGGACTGCTTGTGCTAAGATCTTGCCTCCTTCTTCCAACTTGGCTGCCATGCCCTCGGATGTTACTTGCGGCGGCACGACGTGCAAGACAGTGACAGAGGCTTTTTGCAAGGAAGGGATGTCCATCAACATATTAAACATCTCTTCGCACAAGCCGCGACCGGCGACGGCTACTAAAATTTTTTCTATCATGGTTTGGGCGGTAAAAATAGTTGAGTTTTCTTGTGCGAGGCTCTAACTAGGGCGTTGGTACTCTAGTGGCTTAATGTCAAGCATAAGCCTGAAGTTTGCTTTATGATTTGTAGAAATGTAGCGTTTTGGAACAATTTGTAACGTGTTAGAAAACGATCGAACTCAACCAGAACTCGCACCGGCTGGTGCTATTCAAAATCGGCGCGGGATCGACTCTGAGGGCTGGTTTGAATATTTGGTGCGAGTGTACCCTCACCATACTGACTACAGCGGTGTGGTTTGGCACGGGACTTATCTGGCTTGGATGGAGGAAGCTAGGGTGGAAAGTTTGCGCTCTCTTGGCATCGAGTATGCAGACTGGGTGGCGCAGGGTTTGGAATTGCCCGTGGTGGAACTTTCGCTGCGCTACCACCGGGCTGTACAAATGGGTCAATCTGTGGCAGTCAGAACGCGGATCGCTGCTACCGAGGGTGTGCGGCTGCTTTGGGATTACCAAATTCGATCGGCTGATACTCAGGAGTTATATGTGACAGCACAGGTAACTTTGGTTGGTGTCGATCGCGACAAGAACAAGATTATCCGCCAATTGCCGCCGGCGCTAAAGGAGGCTTTGACAAGGCTTTCTGTCAAACCTTCAGCCTAAGCTGCTGTTAACTATAAAAAATAGTTTTTGCAGCCTTAGTAAGTAGAGTGCGCGACTTTTGAGTTATTCCCTTCGCCCGCCAAGTATTCTTTTGTCACGCACTCTACACAACTGGTTTCTGCCTTCATTGGAACTTTTAATAATGTCAAAAAAACTAGAATTGCCCGAGCCAAATATTGAACTTCAGCACAATATTTGGGAAAAAACCGAGTTAAACTCTGCCTTAACAACTGAAGACAAAACTCTTGTTTCAGGAAAGCCAGACAGTTTAAAAAACGGTGAATTAGCTGACAGTCAAGGCAAAATTTGGGCGATCGCATCGCTGTCGGCGGCGCTGCTAGCGGTGTCGCTGGCTGCGATTTTTATTAGGTTGAGCGAACGGGAAATCAGCCCGAATGCTACTGTTTTTAACCGTTTGTGGATAGCAACTGTAGTATTTGGAGTGTGGAATGGTGCGGGTGCTGCGCGTCGCCGAATGTCTGGGGCACAAGTTGAAGAGCGATCGAACTACACTCTGCAGGATGTGATGCTGTTAACAGCGGTAGGCGTGGTTTCTTCTGCTTCTGTGGTTTTCTGGGCCTGGTCACTGAGTCAGACTAATGTCGCTAATTCTACTGTACTGCGAAACTTAACTCCTTTATTTACTACTTTGGGGGGATGGCTGCTGTTGGGGCGGCGCTTTGACAACAGGTTTTTGGTGGGACTGGCGGTGGCTTTGTGTGGCGCAATTGCGATCGGCATGGAAGATTTGCAAACGGCGGGAGACACTCTTGTCGGCGACATGGCTGCTCTTTTATCGGCGATGTTTTATGCAGGAAATCTGCTCATTTCAGAACATTTGCGAACCAAGTTTCCGGCAACAACTATATTGATATGGCGATGTTTCATTGGGAGTATATTGCTTTTGCCACTGGTTTTGCTTGCGGGCGATCGAGTTTTCCCTTCTTCTTGGCAGGGATGGCTGACTGTAATTGCTTTGGCGGTGATTTGCCAAGCTTTCGGTCAGGGACTGCTTATCCACAGTCTAGGTCGTTTGTCCTCGGAATTTGTAGCTTTTTTCCTGCTGCTAGAACCCGTAATTACGGCTATTATGGCTTGGGTGCTGTTTTCGGAAAGTTTGAGCTTGTTTAATTGGTTTGCTTTCTCTGTGGTTTTGGCTGGAATATATTTGGGTAAATCTAGCGGTTCGGTCGCTAAAAAATGAAACAAAAAGGAAAAATACTTAAATGATTCCCCCATCAATTAACCGGAATCGCTGGCATTATGACTTTAATTTGCTGCCTCAATATTTGCAGGTACTCTTTGCTAAATTGCGGATTGCTGTGGTGTTCGGCGGCGACTGCGATCGCCCCGGAGCAGTGATTTACAAAACTCACAATCCCCGCGCTTGGAAGAGTTACGAAGTCGTCGCCCGCGAGATTGCTAAAGCATTAGCAGAAATTGGCTTTAAGCACGTCTTTGTCCTACCTGACGACATGAACTTGCCGGAACAACTCCAACAAAAAAATATTCATTTAGTGTGGCTGAATACTGGTGGAGTCCAGGGCTACAATCCTGTTTGTCACACTCCCGCCTTGTTGGAAATGTTGGGAATGCCTTATGTCGGTCACAATCCTTTAAACAGTTCAACGTTAGATAATAAACACGCTTTTAAACGGGAACTGCAATCAGTTGGAATTAAAACCGCTCCGTTTATGACTTGGCATCCTTCTCAAGGGATTTTGCAGCCTCATTTGCACGAGCGTTTTGCCATTGCTTTTGGTAACTATCAAGGGCCGTTTGTTGTTAAACCAGTATCCGGTCGCGCTTCACTGCACGTTCATTTTGTAGACAATATTGAGGGTTTGTCTCAGGCGGTTGCGGAAGTTCACCGAGACACTCACAATACTGCTTTAATAGAAAAGTATTTGCCGGGACGAGAATTTTGTGTAGCCGTCTGCGGCTATGTTACTTATGCTAAAGGCCGATTTGATAAGAATACAAAACCCTTTGCTTTTTCGACTGTGGAGCGGGTGCTGGAGCCTGACGAACGCATCTTTACTTCTATGGATAAAAAGGCGATTACGGCAGATAGAGGACGGTTAATGGGTGGTGAGGAACCTGAACTCAAACAAGAGTTAATTGAGTTAGCTAGAAAAATTTATTGGGAGTTTAGTTTGAACAGTTTGGTGCGGATTGATGTCAGGAGTGATGCGAATGGCTCACTTTATGTTTTGGAAGCAAATCCCAAACCGGATCTGAAACACCCTGGGGAAAATGTGACGAGTTTGGTAGCTTTAGGTTTGGCGGAATACGGAATGAGTTATAACGATTTAATTTTTAGTTTACTCGCGGATAGGTTGGATTATTTGCTGACTCAGCATATCGAAATTATTCCTCATATTGTGGATTTGCTTCATTAATCGGACTTGCAGGGTGCGCTGCACCTTACCTGTAAACAAAAAGGGTTTGTAAAGAAATATAAATTGTTGGGCCAAGTGAACACAGGCTGGCAAGTTGTGATAGTTTTGAGTAATATCAATTCCGGTTGCACTCCTCCGGAATTGTTGACTGTTGACTGTTGACTGTTGACGGGCGGGTCGCAAAACTGCATGGTTGATTGTTAACTGTTGAGTCGATTTTATTATTCCGATGCAACCGGAAACGATCTAAGATAGCGATTTGTGGATGTCCATTTTTTGGTCAGGGGCAAAAAAACTAACTTTATATTAATTAGAAAAAAAAATGCAAGCATTACTTTTATTGATAGGATTTGGAGGCGGGGCATTAGTCTGCGGGCTAATTTTGCATAAGCGAAATTCACGCAATTTGGTGCGGATGCAGGGTTCGCAGGAGGCTATATCGAATTTGGCGGCTCAGTTGGATGCCCGAAATTCGGAATTGCGGCAAAAGGTTCAGAATGAAAATAAGTTAAATTCTGAATTGTCCCAGTTGCAAAGTCGGTTTGAGGGTGTGACTCGCGAGCAAGATATTTTAAAAAATCAAGTGTCGGAAATGGAAGGATTTTTGGCAGGAATTGCCGAAGATCGCTCGCAAATTGATTCTCTGATTGCTGATTTGCAGTTTCAGCTAGAAAATGCTAAGCAAGCTGAGTCGCAGTTAGCAGAAGTGGCAGAACTTAAATATCAGTTAGAAGTTGGGGAGCAGGAGCGATCGCAGCTTAACGCTCAATTGCTGGAAAAGCAAGCAGAATTAGAGACGGTTGATGCAGAACGTTCTCAATTTCAGGCTCTGCTGTCTGAATTTGAGACTCAGTTGGAAACTGCTACTCAAAGCAGATTGCAGGTACAGTACCAGTTGTCAGAAATTCAAATTAAGTTCGATCGCTCCATTGAAGAGCGGCAGCAACTTCAGTCTCAACTGTCGGGTTTGCAAACTCAACTGCAATTAGTCGAAGCAGAGCGATCGCAATTTACTTCGGAATTGTCAGAGCTACAAGCTCAATTGGAGAGTGCAGAGCAAGAACGCGAAATACTCAACTCTCAATTGCAAACCGCTCGCGAACAAGCACAGCAACCTCCATTTGAATTATTAGAACTGCAAACACAGTTAGAAGCTGCTAATCTGGATAAAATGCAGTTAAACTCTCAACTTCATGAACTACAACTTCAATCCGAAATGGTTGTTTTAGAGCGAGAGAGACTGCTGGCTGAGTTGTCAGAACTGGAGTCTCAGATACATCGCAAGGAGGGAGATAACTCGCAACTCCAGTCTCAGTTATCCGAACTGCAAGCTCAATTAGAAACTGCTAACACAGAAGGCTCGCACCTTTATTCTTTACTCTCGGAAATTCAAAGTCAAGCCGAGACAGCAAACCAGAATCAAAATCAACTTCAATCTCAAATCTCCGAGTTAGAACAACAGTTAGAAAGTGTGGGTCAAAGTCGCTCGGAATTGGAAGCTCAGCTCACTTCTCAAATCTCGGAATTCCAAACTCAAACCGAGACAGCAAACCAGAATCAAAATCAACTTCAATCTCAAATCTCCGAGTTAGAACAACAGTTAGAAACTGTGCGTCAAAGTCGCTCTGAATTGGAATCTCAGCTCACTTCTCAAATCTCACAATTGCAAAGTCAAATCGAGACAGCCAATCAGAATCAAGCTCAACTTCAATCTCAAGTATCCGAGTTAGAAAATCACCTAAATAGTGTGTATCAAACTCGCTCTGAATTAGAAATTCAGCTAGAAAGTGCTAACACAGAACGATCGCACCTTTATTCTCAACTCTCGGAATTCCCAGCTCAGATCGAGACAGCCAATCAGAATCAAGCTCAACTTCAATCTCAAGTATCCGAGTTAGAAAATCAGTTAGAAACTGTGCGTCAAACTCGCTCTGAATTGGAAGCTCAGTTAGAAACTGCTAATACAGAACTTTCGCACCTTTATTCTCAACTGTCGGAATTCCCAGCTCAAATCGAGACAGCAAACCAGAATCAAGCTCAACTTCAATCTCAAGTATCCGAGTTAGAACACCAGTTAGAAACTTTGCGTCAAACTCGCTCTGAATTAGAAGCTCAGCTAGAAACTGCTAACACAGAACGCTCGCAACTTTATTCTCAACTCTCGGAATTCCCAGCTCAAATCGAGACAGCCAATCAGAATCAAACTCAACTTCAATCTCAAATCTCCGAGTTAGAGCATCAGTTAGAAAGTGTGGTTCAAAATCGCTCTGAATTGGAAGCTCAGCTAGAAACTGCTAACACAGAACGTTCGCAACTTTATTCTCAAATCTCGGAATTGCAAACTCAAACCGAGACAGCAAACCAGAATCAA
>NZ_JAUBUG010000086.1:0-26535 GCF_036705345.1 Microcoleus sp. B3-D2 | reverse complement strand
TCTAGGGAGTAGGGTTTCATTTTTCTCTTTTTTACCACCTCTACTATTGTACCTAATTGTTAAGCAAAGTGCTGTATAGTTCAATAGGGTTGCTTTTCGCGCTAAGCTAAAAGTTAAGAATCAAAAAATAACATCAAAAGTCTCAAATGACAGTCACTGAAACCTCCAACATTCGTAAACTGCTGTGTGATCCAGACTTAGGGCTGATTCCTCACCTAGAAAAGTGCCTGAAAGATTTGCACTCATCTGCGATCGCCAGTGGAGAGAAATTCAAGGTAGAACCTTACGATATAGAACTCAAAAGCTGCCACACCCAGAAGCATCCCAACGACCAAAAACCCCTCGTCACCCAGTCAGTGTTAATAAAAGTTCCCCTGACTGGGAAAGTTCAAGACAAGATGCACCTATATCTGATCGCAACTGAGTTGCAGAACCAAATCGACTTCAAAATTATCGACTGGAGTGCCTTAGAACGCCGCCAATACGACATTCAGGGCATCCCCTTAAAGCAGCCGATCACCAAAATAGACGGTCAGATGAATTACGAGTTAGTATTCGATCGACCAAGCTACTGCTGCATCACCCTGTGCCGCCAATTTGACTTAACTTACGCCGCCAATTTTTAATACCAATTCCCGCCGAAAGTAGTGATACAGATTGATTGTAAGGAAGCGTCTGTAGGGACAGGGCAATGCCATGTCCGGCGCGGGGAGTAGGACACGGCATTGCCGTGTCCCCACGGTTTGCTTTTAATAATTGGTAGAAGATTGAGGATTGTAGATCGATCGCACCCGATCCAATTCAAACCGATCGATTGGCAGTTTCCGCAAGAATCCTCTTAATATCAGCAGGAGTCAGACTCGGATTAGCTTGTAACATTAAAGCTATCACCCCGGATACTTGTGGCACTGCCATTGAAGTACCCGCAAAATATTGATAGGGAATCCCCGGTTCCGAAAGTGACACAGTTGAATAAACGTCACCAGAACCCGTCGTGCCACCGTCGCCGCCCGGACCAACAAAATAATTAATTGCCTCCGAACCCGCCCGGTTAGAATAATTCGCAAACAAGCCATTTCGGCTAACAGCACCGACAGCAATTCCTACCTCATTGGCAAACCGAGCTGGATAATCTGCTTGTGCGCGAGCATCATTTCCTGCCGCCGAAATCACGATCGCGCCTTGAGCTTCAGCGGCTCGAATCGTATTCAATTCTTCATAATTCAACTCTTGGCCGCCCAAACTTACATTAATCACCTTCGCTCCATTTGCCACCGCATAATTAATGGCATTAATTTCATCCCGAATTTTACCCACCCCTGCGCCATCAAGTATTTTCAAAGGCATAATCTTCGCAGTCGGAGCCGTTCCAGTAATCCCAACCCCATCTTTTTTCGCAGCAATTAAACCCGAGATATGAGTACCGTGATTGTTATCATCCATCGGGTCATTATCGTTATTGACAAAATCCCATCCTCGGAAATCGTCAACAAAGCCATTGCCATCATCATCAACCCTGTTGCTAGCTTTATTGCGACCGATCGCATCAACACCGGTTTCCCCCGCATTACTCCAAATATTCCCCGTCAAATCCGGGTGATTGTAGTCAACTCCGCTGTCGATAACTGCCACCACAATTCCGTCTCCAGTCAAGCCCTGGGCCCAAACCTCCGGAGCTTTAATTAAATCTCTGCCCCACTCGTCGCCGCCCAAGTCGGGAACGTCAGGAAACGGTGCAGTACCTTGAGCGTTAGCAACTGCCGCCGCTGCATTCACCAAACCGAACCCAAAACGAGAGTCAAAACCTTGCAAGTTGCTCGGGTTGTTAGGAGAAACAGTTGCAGGAGTTGCAGACAGATTTAGGGTGAAATCTGTACTGCCTTGGTATTGATAAACTCGGACAAAGTAAGTTCCTGCAGCTAAACCGTCGATGTCGATCGATTCCGGCGATAAATCCAATTCTTGAGAAGAAGCAATAATATCGGTGAAGTCAATAGAATTGTCGCCATTAATATCTTTAATCACGGCAACGTCAACATCCGCCGTCAAACCGCTGACAGTTAATTTAAAGTCGCTATTTGCAGGCAAAGTAAAGCGGTAAAGGCTGTCTGGCAGGGCGTTGCTAACCGAGTCTGCGATCGTTTGAGTGTCGCCCAAAATGCCTAAATCGCGAGCTTCGCTGAGTTGGTTGCCCAATACGGTAGTTGCAGAGATGAATGTATCGGCGAGGTCTTGTGGAGATGCGTTGGCTACCAAGCCTAAAATAGCATTGGATTGGCGAATTTTAATTAATGTATTGGAAATACCGGGGGCGATCGAGATTTCTTCGAGAATCAAGTCAGCTTCGGTAAGGTTGTCAGTCAGTCCGATCGAATCCACAAAACTGTTAAAGTCAGTAATAACGTCTGCAGCAGCCGGATCGGTGACTGCGGAGTCGCTGCGGAGGACAAAGGCATCGAAGCCCAAACCCCCTGTCAGCATATCTTTGCCGCCATCGCCCACTAAAACGTCGCTGCCGGAGTCACCGTTGAGGGCGTCATCTCCCTTACCTCCCTGCAAGGTATCGCTGCCGGCATCGCCAAACAGGATGTCGCTGCTGACACCGCCGTTAAGCACATCGTTATCTGCACCCCCGAACAGGGTATCGGAATTGCTGCCGCCGAGAATGCGATCGTTATCATTATCGCCACTGATGCGATCGGCATCCGACGAACCGATAATAAAATCGTTGCCGCCGAGGGCAAAAAATCCGTTAGGATAAGGAGTCAAAAAGCCCGGAGTCAAGGCGAAACTATTGGGGCTATCATCTAAAAGATAGGAAAGACCGTCAGGGCTCGGGCCGGGCATAGAAATGTACTCCTAGCGAGGTATATCGATCTAAATTTTAGATTTTAAATTTAAATTTGTGGTTAAAAACGCTCTAAATAGTCTGTAAGGCGGGCATTACGCACAGTCTGTAGAGGTCTGCACAGGTGAGGTTAAACAGATTTATTCCGTCATATCGTGCCGTGTAAATCAACGACAATTCCGCCTTACCCTGTCTAAAATATAAAATCTAAAACACTATAAGTTAATCCCAAATTCAAAATCGGGATCAAAAAATGGGAAAACCACAATTGCATCGAATTCAGAATTTTTTGAAGATCGCGAAGTCGCATTTAAAGCCTTATTTGCGCTATTTGATTTTGGGCGGGACGTTTTTATTTATTGCCAAAGCTTTTTTAACTCACTGGCGAGAAGTCGCGAATATCCAAATTCGAGCCGAAAGTTTTCCCTTGCTGGCGATCGCCCTCGGCGTCACTTTATTGTCTCTAATTTTTGTCGGCTGGGTGTGGATGTTGATTTTGCGGGAATTCCGCCAACCTGTAACTGCCGCCTGGGCAATTCAAGTTTTTCTCAAAACTAATATTGCCAAGTATTTGCCGGGGAATATTTGGCATTTTTGGGGTCGAATATTGGAGGCAAAAAAGGCCGGCATTTTCCCGAAAGCTGCTACTCTCAGCGTGTTGCTGGAACCGCTGCTGATGGCTTCGGCAGGCGTTTTGATTGGGTTGATTTGTTTTGACAAATTCAATTGGTTTTGGCGGCTTGTCGGTTTTGCTGCTATTTTAACGGCGATTCATCCCCGAATTTTAAATCCTATCGTTCTATTTGTAGAGCAGTTGAAGTTATCAAAGAATAATGGGGAAATTTCAAATACTGGGGAGGAGGCAGGCGAGGAACTGAATTTTCGTGTAGAGTCTGCCTCAAATATAGCAAAAAAAACATCGAATGTCAAGTCCAGCCGCCAAATTAATTTGCCAATTAAACGCTATCCTTTAGTGCCGTTAATCGGACAAATGTGTTTTATCGGATTGCGGGGCTGCGGTTTTTTGCTAACTGTAACGGCTTTAACTCCGGTGAACTTTAGCAATATTCCCAACTTGTTCGGTGCTTTTTGTTTTGCGTTTGTTGTCGGTTTAGTTGTACCGGGTGCACCGGGGGGAATGGGAGTATTTGAAGCAACGGCGATCGCCCTGCTGTCCGATCGCTTTTCTACGGGTATAATTCTGAGTGCCGTGGCTTTGTATCGGATAATTAGCATTCTGGCGGATGTTTCCGGTGCATTTTTAGCGAAGCTCGATCGGCAGCGAAATCAGCGCAGTAAAAAAAGGTGAATTTGAAATAAAATATTTGAGGAATATAATATGCTGCGTTCGAGGAATCCCTGAATCGGGCAATGTAGTAAAAGCTATAATCAAAGTCGAGAGTGCCCACTCACAGACTTAGGTAAATTACTTGAACTTTGGCTGACCGTGTAAATCCAATCATCTCAGTGGCAGCAAATTCATCACATTACAAATTCTTTGAAATAACGACTCTAACCTCCGGTTAGCCATGACTCATAACAACAATCGAACGACAACAATTCGTTACCTTCTAATTACATCAGGTGTACTGGCGAGCGGTGGATTAGGCTATCTTGCTTATACCATGTTGCACCAACCCAACGAAGTACGCTACTACGAATCCGAACAGCAATGTATTGTAGATGCGACTAACCAAAGCAACGGGTTCACCAAAGAGCAGTGTCAGGCCCAGTTCCGATACGCAATGCAGGAATACGAACGCATTACGCCCGTGTATCGCACGCAGCCAGAATGCCAAGAAGACACAGCAAGCATTTGCTCGCAGGTATCGAATTCCAGCGTTGCTACCCCCGGATGGCGACCAGAGTTCGGCGGCTTCTATTTCACCGATGATGTCGATGATGATGCCCCTCCAACAGTGGTCAACGGCGTCAACGGCGGCTCCTACACGGTTTATCCAGTGCAACCCGTTTACCGCTCCCACATCGGAATTGTAACTCCAGATAGAACCCAGATTGCTCGTCCCCTACAGGGCATACCGCTAGATTCTCCCTACTTTTCCTCCAGTGGCGACACCCCAAATCGCCCCCCAGGCCACGCAGCTCAGGGAACCATCAAAGGACGAGGGAGGTTTGGTAGCGCAGTCCGTTCCACGGCTCCTTTGGGAGGCGGAGGAAAGTAACCAAGACCGATTTTTCTCTATTTTTCCATATTCTCCAGTGTCACTAGCTAGGTGCTTCATCCATGTATCCCTTTTTGTTTCAGCGACGGCGCAACTGGCAACAGCACGTATTAGATAACGCCTACCAATGTCAGCCTCTTGCAGATATCAACCAACGCTACTGGGCAGAAGCCTTAGACCGTCCCTTTGGGGTGATGTTTTCGCGCCAGGAAGAGGCGAGTATCTGGGATGCTACTGAGGCTCTTTGGGATATGTGCCGGGAGTTTTTGGACTGGTTTTTTACCGCTGATGGCCTAGAAAATCGGATGAAAAAACTCGCTATTCCCCCTGCTTTCTGGGAAGCAATTCAGGTTTCGTGGGATCGGGTTGACGAAGCAGAAGATATGTCTCTTTATACCCGTTTAGATCTTGCCGTCACTGAAGATGGAAAAATTAGCCTTCTAGAAATCAACGGCGAAACTCCTCTCTTGGGTGCAGAAACAGTCTATCAATGGCTGTGGTTAGAGGACATGAAAAAACAAAGCCGAGATTTGCGATCGCTTCCCAACGATGCCAATCAGTTCAACAACTTTTGGGACGAAGTTGCGGGTCGATTCCGCACTCTAAGTCGTCATTATGATTTAAAGCAGTTCGGGCTGAGCTTGTTAATTGACGAGCATCTGTCAGAAGATACCGAGATGGCAGGACAACTGGTCGAAATTATTAATCAAGAATTGGAAAACGATCGCTTTTTCACCCAACTTGTAGGATTGCGTAACCATCTGGGCGTGGATGAAGAAGGATTTTTTGTCGATCAATTTAATAATCGGATCTTGCGGCTGTGGAAAATCGTCGATTGGCTGGATTTGCAACTCGCCAGCCAATCTTTTAACGCAGATGAAGCCCTAGCATCGCGCCTGATAGCAGGGGACGTGAAAATCATTGAACCGCTGTGGAAACAGATTTTAAGCAATAAAGGATCGATGGTGTGGATGTGGGAATTATTTGGCAACCACCCAGTTTACGCTCAATTCTTGCTACCCACTTTCTTCACAGATACTATCTCGCTCGAATCCACAGCATTACTGACCAAAATGCACGTCAAAAAGCCCCTCGTCGGTCTAGAAGGTGTTGGGGTTTCTATTGAAACAGGCGATTTTGTTGCCGGAGCCGTTCACGCCCGCGAGGCGATGGGCTACGATCGCGAAGGATTCATTATTCAGTCCTATCAACCCTTGCCCGAATATTTTGGCTACCACTTCGTCGTAGGTTCCTGGATTGTGGGCGATACTCCATCTGGCATCGTATTGCGCGGAGATACCAATCCGATCACCGGGCGACATTGCTTAATCGTTCCGCATATCGTGAGCGATCGTCTGGTGAATACTTAACTTCTAATCAGAAAAACTATGAAATTACAAACTCATGATGTCCGAGGAATTCCGATTCTTAGCAGTGAGTGGAGTGTAGATGAATTTATTGCCGATGAGTTAAAAATTCCCGAAGTCGCGCCTACAATTCAGGCTGGATTTATGGATCTCCTTAGCCGAGATGTGTTCTCTGAGGGAGACAGTCAGCCACTCTACGAGCACCTCCTCTCTCGCAGTTCGGAGTTCTCGTTAGAATTCATGAGTGCGATCGAACTTTGGCTGCAAGACGAATTACGGCACTACGTTGCTCTACGTAAGGTCTATCACATGGTATCAGGTTTGTCCCTAGAGGCGATCGACCAAAAAAACCAGAGCCGGGTGCATGAACTCGAACCGATCTCGTTTCTGATTGAGAACGAATTCACCATTCTAGTTGGTTTAATGTTTGACGAAATGGGTTCCGTGTGGTCTTATCACCGGGATATTAAAGAATTCTACCAACACTATGGGAACGGCTTTGCTCGCGTAGGACATTTGGTGACGCAGGATGAGGGGCGGCATTTTAGGAATGCTGCGACTCTCATCCAACATCGCCATCCCGACAAAATCGATCAGATCGAACCCTTATTAGAAAAGATTAGCGAGATAGAAGCCGGTCTTGCTTATTATCCCAAGACTTTCTTTCTCGATCACGCTCAGGAAAGACACCGCTTTCCGAAAGATTTTAATACCCAGGTGATTCAAAGAATTCTCTCATTTTTCTAACAGAATTACCACGTTAATCATCGGATAAACATTATTATACTTTCCGTGGCGATCGAGCATCTCAAACTGACGCACCCTACCGCAACTTTCTCTTTCTCCTCTAACTCTCTCTGTGTCCTCTGTGTCCTCTGCGGTTAAAAACTCTAATTCTTATATGAATTAAAGCATTTTTTCCAGAAATTGCTTGGCGCGATCGCACTTTGGGTTACTAAAAAACTCCTGCGGCGGCACATCTTCCGCCACCTTTCCGCCATCGAGAAACAATATCCGGTGGGCGACTTCCCGCGCAAAACCCATTTCGTGAGTTACAATTGCCATTGTAATTCCCGTTTTCGTCAAAGCTTTCATCACATCTAACACTTCTTTAACCATTTCTGGATCGAGTGCAGAAGTCGGTTCGTCCATCAACAAAATTTCCGGTTCCATCGCCAAACAGCGGGCGATCGCCACCCGCTGTTTTTGTCCCCCCGAAAGCTTAGAAGGATAAACCTGGGCCTTATCTGACAAACCCACTTTTTCCAGCAATTCTAACCCCTTCAGACGCGCCTCATCCTTAGCAATTTGCTTCACCTTTACAGGCGCATATATCACATTTTGCAGCACAGTCATGTGCGGGAACAAGTGGAAATGCTGAAAAACCATCCCTACTTTCTGGCGGATTTTCATAATATCTGCCTTCGGCCAAGTAATATCCACTCCGTCAATGTATATGTGTCCAGAAGTCGGAATTTCCAGTAAATTCAAACACCGCAAAAAAGTAGACTTGCCGCACCCCGAAGGGCCGATAATGGCAATCACTTCTCCTTTATGAATCTCAGTAGTTATCTCGCGCAAAACCTTCAGATTGCCAAAAGATTTATACAGGCGATCGACCTTAACTGCTAGTTTGGAGTCTGCGTTCGAGTACATTGGCCCCCCAAGTTAAACTAAGCACCATCAAATAATAAATTGCGCCGACGAATATCAAAGGTTCAAAGTAAATATACTTTTCTGCTCCCACAATTGTAGCGCGGCGCAGCAAGTCTTCTACGCCAATTACTGAAACTAAAGCTGAATCCTTCAGCAAAGCAATACTTTCATTCACCAATGCAGGCAAAATATTTTTCAAAGCTTGCGGCAAGATAATATCGCCCATCATCAGTTTGTAGGGAACGCCAAGGGATTCTGCGGCTTCTTTTTGACCTTTATCTACGGCTTGAATTCCGGCGCGGATTGTTTCGGAAATATAAGCCCCTGAATTGAGGAAAAAAGTAATCACGCCAGCTTGCAGCGCCGATATATTATACCCCGTAAGCTGCGGCGTTGCAAAATAAACTAAAGTCAACTGCAAAATTAGCGGTGTTCCGCGAAAAATTGAGGTGTAAGCAGTGGCAAACCAGAACAGCGGTTTAATGCTAGAAATTTTAAACAGAGACAGGACGATTCCCCAGATAAATCCGAGAAATGCCGACAGCAAGGTAAAAGTTAGCGTTACCCCAAGCCCGGACAAAATATAAGGTAAACTCGGCACGATTTTCCCAAAATCTAACCCGAACTTGGGCGCTACCGCAGGCTGATTTGCTTGAGCAGGTTCTTGCGGAATTGGTCGAGAAAACCACTTAGTAGCTAGTTCCTTAATTTGACCGCTGGCTTTCATTTGTTGGAGGATTCGGTTGAATTCTGGAACTAATCTCGAACCTTTCGGAAAGGCGATCGCCGAACCGCTTTCTTCAGTATTCGGGATTGTGTTAAATTCCAAGTCCGGGTTCGCTGCTGCATAACCCGTAGCGACAGTATCCTCGATCACTCCTGCGGCGATGCGGTTGGATTTAATTTCTTGAATGATGTCAGGAATCCTATTGAGAGCAGCCAATTGCACACCGGGCATTTTTTTCACAGCTTCCTGCTGAATGCTTCCGAGTTGAACGCCTACTTTCTTCCCGGCTAAATCTTCAGCTTTGGTCAAATTGCTGCCTTTATTGGCGACAATTGTATTTTGAGCTTCGTAGTAAAGGTCAGAAAAAGCAACATTTTTTTTCCTTTCTGCTGTGGGAGTCATTCCAGCCATCACAAAATCGGCTCTTCCCGCCTGCAAAGCGGGAATTAAGCCGTTAAAATCCATGCCAATTACTTTCAGCTCGTAGCCCAATTTCTTAGTAATATATTTGGCAATATCGATGTCAAAACCGATGATTTCATTGCCGCTAACAGCCGTATCTTTAAATTCATAGGGCGGGTAGTCTGGGGAAGTCGCCAGTGTTAAAGTCTTGTTGGCTTGGGCGTAGCTGGCGATCGCAATTAAACAAAGGGCGATCGCGATCGCCGCCGCCAGCATTGATTTTAATTTTAAACGTTTCATATCGAACATTGTCCTAAAAAATCCCCTCGCCCAGGAAATATACCACAAATCGGAATCAAGTCACGATTGTAAAGGAAGATATACTCCTGGACGCACGGGTTGCCAGAAACCGGGTTTGATGGACAAACAAACTGCATAATTAGCCTTTAACAATGGTAAAAAACCCGGTTATAAAGGTATTAATCTGCCCAGGGCTAGAGATAGATAATTGTGCCACCAACTTATATTTAAAAAATGTCCGAAATGCACATTTTTTAACATTTTATAAAGTAAAGCTTGTCCGCACAACTCCCACCCATGTTGTACCTTTGTCCTATTTGCGATCGGTATTTCTAATCACCCAGCATATTCCATTTGTATGTGGTACAAGGTATTCAGTAGATCAGAGCAAAAGCTGATTGGGCGCGGGTTCCTTACGATTTGTTGGAACTGATGAGGAATCGGATTGTGAATGAGGTTAAGGGGGTGAATCGGGTGATTTACGATATTACTTCTAAGCCGCCGGGAACGATCGAGTGGGAGTAATACCATTGTCGATTATTGATTTTCGATTTGGATAGATGCCGTCTGTAAGTCCTGTGTTAATTACAGGACTTACACAGAAAAATTATAGTCTAAGAGTCAACTGTCAACTGTCAACTGTGTTGAATAGTGTTGCAAAAATGCTTCCAGTTCTGTCCGTCCTTGTTGGGTAATTGAGTTGTAGAAGACTTCTTTTTGTCTATTGGGAGTGTAGAAACGATAGAAGCGCCGATCGAGATCGATTTGTCGCAGGTATACTAAGGGAACGCCAACAGATGCAAGGAGTCGGGCTTTTTTGCGATCGCGCACCTGCACCTCTGGGCGATCGTGCCAATGAGATTGACATTCTATCACCAGTTTGGCTTTGCGACTAGCACGACAGCCGCGTTCCATCAAGGCGATATCGACTCTGGAACTCACCCAAAATTTCCAAAGTTCAATGGGAAGACGGGGGAAAGTTTCTCGACGAGAACAGATCATTTCTAGGGGAACTTGGGGACAGTAACGGAAGCGATCGCCTAAAATCATCTCTAGAATATCGATAGCGATCGTTTCTAACTCGTTGATGATTTCTCCGCTTTGGAATTGGGGAAATGAAGACAAAGAATTGTCACAGTCAAAGGCGTATAGCATTAGTTTTGTTTCCGATTAGGGTTAGTGGGAATTAAAGGGGTTGTAGACGACTGTCCAAGCGTTTGCACCAAGAGCGGTAGCAGTCCAAGCGCCCTTCTGGTAAGGTTTGCCTTCTTTCCGAGCGCGGTAGAGAGTTGTGGTGGATACCTCCAGCAGTTGTGCGGATCTATGGGTTGTGCAGGATTGCTCTATTACAGTTGGTTGGGATGGGAGTTTTACCCTTCTCTTTTTGTTAAGGGAGTCGAGGGGAGTGGGTGGCTCGTCTGGGAAAAGGCTGAGTTGGAAGGCTGTCATAAGCTGAACCTTTGAGTCTTAATGATTCAAGCCTATTGGGGTCAACTGGATTTCTCCAGAGCAAAACGGTTCAGAAAAAAGTGAACTGATCTGAACTGGTCAAGAAACTTGATGCTGACTATGCTAGGGATAGTTTTGATTGAGATTTTGCGCCTGTGCTGTTGTCCCGCCGTGGACTCAAGTCCACGGCTAATAGCGAAAGTCCACTTAAGTGGACTGAAGAGCGCTTTTTTGGGTCAGCATTTAGTCCTCTTTTAGAGGACTTTCGCTATGAGCCAGGGGTTTAAACCCCTGGCGGGCTATGCAACTGATGCAAAATTCTCAATTTCATCCACTTTGGTTGTTAGCAATGAGTCAAACTATGGCATCTCGCAGTGTTCGGATTGATGGCGCAGGTTTGGATAAAGTTCGTCAACGGATGGCTGAATTGGAAAAGCCACTAAATCCAGATAAACGAGGTTGGTCTCAAGAAGACCTTGCAAGGCAGGCGTATGTGCATCTTAGTACGGTTAAACGCTTTCTTGAAGGTACGCCACCCGATCGCGGTACTGTCATCTCAATTCTTAAAGCATTAGAATTTGAACCCATAAACTTTATTGCCGAACATGACTCAAACTTGCAGAATTCTAAGCGAGATCCACAGCCAAACATTGCCATTGATTGGCAGCGAGTTGGCCAAGAAATGTTAAAGGAACAGCAAGAGGAGCAACGCTTTAGACGGAGAGCGACAGAAAGGGGATTTGAAGTTAATGTTTTTGTACCACTAGGATTAATCGAACGGAAACAGCAGCAGCGTCGCAGTGGCAATGTGCCTATGGAACTGGTGCATCAATTAGAACCGGAAGTTGTTACCCGAATTTACGAGCATGATGAATTCATGACTGACGTTATTGGACAAAACCATACAGGAAAAAATAAGCATATTGCTATTGTGGGCGAACCAGGAGCAGGAAAGACAACGCTGTTAGATAAAATCGCCACTCACATTCAGGAAAATAATCAAGATTTGCCGATTTGCATTGCGCTGGCAAGTTTGCAAGGAAAGACACTGAAAGAATACATTATTCAGGAATGGTTGCCAGAAGCAATTTCTCTGGTTTATCCCGATATTGATGTAGAGAAGTTTCATGAAACATCTCTACAAAAACGCTTGCGTCAAGGTGGAATTTGGCTATTACTCGATGGTGTCGATGAAATGGCTGTAGGGGCGAATAGTTGTTTGTCCTTACAGGAAATCAGAAACCAGCTTACTGATTGGTTGGGTAATGTGCGGGTTGTTTTGACTTGTCGAACCAATGTTTGGGATGCCCGTGTCAACAATCCCCTCACAGGTTTTGATACTTACAAAACTCAGGAGTTTAAACCAGAGCAAGTAGATGATTTTATTCAGCAGTGGTTTGCTGAAGCAAAAAATATTCAACGGGGACAGGAGTTACAGAAAAAGCTGCAAGAACCGCAAAAAGAACGCATCCGCCAACTCGTAAAAAATCCGCTTAGGTTATCTCTACTGTGTCAAATATTCAACAACAATAAACAAGCCGAATTACCCGAAACTAAAGCAGAACTATATAAATACTTTGTCTGCGATTTCTATGAGTGGAAACCAGCGCAATCGGGTATTGATTGGGCGACTGAACCAGGTTTGCAAAAAGAATTACATCAAGCCCTCGGTCGTTTGTCTATAGCAGGATTGGATAGTGATACTCGATTTCGTTTGTCACTGAGTTTAATTCATCAAGAAATGGGCTACAAACTTGGTAAATTAGCCAGGGATCTCGGTTGGCTGAACTTGGTAGATTGGGAAGCTACAAAACATGAACCTGTTTACGCATTCTTTCATCCTACATTCCAGGAATATTTTGCATCTTTAGTAATTAAGAATTATAAATGTTTCATGGAGCGCTATCGAATCTTTGAAAGCCAATGGCTAGAAGTAGCTATATTATGGTTAGAAAGCTCCCAGATTTCAGCAGTGTTAAAGAAAGACTTGATCGACACAACAACCAATTTTAAAGAAGACAAATGGAAAAATATGTATGGGCTTAAGCTGCTACCATTAAATATAGTTTACTGGTGTCAAACTGGCAAAATAGAATTTATTGCTGGATGGGTGTATTTCGTTTGCTTGGATGATCGTATACAAACAAAAGAATACAAATTATGGTTTCCTGGTTATGAGGAATTCATCATTGAATCGTTAAAATATTATGCTTCCAAAGAAGCCTGTGATATTATAAGTGAAGTCATAAATAAGAATACTGATTTAGAACTCTACAAACTATCTAGCCTTTTAGAAGTTTTATTTAAAATCAACCCGGAGCATGAATGCTTAAAAGTATTAATCCCTAAATTATTAAAAGACGATCGTGAGGGACGTGCCATAGAAGTGGCAAAAATAGCTTTAAAAAATGATAATTTCAAGCAAATTGCGGCTGATTTTTTAGTTGATGCTTTATTGAAAGAAGATGAGCAAGATGAATTACAAAGTTTTTCTATCGTTAAGGTTTTAATTGATTATAACATTTTGGACAAAGTGGTTATTGGTAAGTTAATATCATTTTTAAACAGTCAAGATTATACAGTTCAATTTCTAGCTATTTCACATTTAGACAAACTAAGCATAAATCATAACGCTTTAGTCAACAATCAAGAAGTATTGGATGCTTTGATTGATTTCATCAGTCAAAATCGAGACAATTACATCAGTATTACTCCTGCTGTCAGTATAATCAAGAGACTTGATATTGATAATTCAAAAGTCAACGAAGCAATCATTGATTTGTTATATACTTCACAAGATCAAATAATCATTATGTCTTTGGTTGAATATTTGGAAACACAAGGTTTTATTGTAAAAATTATTAAGAGGTTAATCCAATTAATTGCGAATGAAAAAGACAGACATGAATCTATAGTTTATGCTCAAATGTTAGTAATGGCAAGCTCGAACTATCCAAAAATTTTCGAGAACCCGTCAATCATTAAAAAAATAATTTTTTTGATAGAATCAAAAAAAGATTTTTACTATTTTGTAATACAAATTTTTTCTCAAACTACAACAATGTATGAGCGTTTTAAAAGAGTAGGCTACCAGAGTAGCAAAGATAAGATATTCATTGATTTTCTAAGTTTAGTTATAGAAAACTATATAAATAAAAATACAACCGAGGATTTAAATTCAACCGAGGATTTAAATTCAACCACAAGTAACGATACAGAAAATAATATAGAAGATTATTTCATGGAAAAACAATATGTTGAATTTGTTTCACTAATTAGCGATCCCGAAAAATTAAACCTTACAAATTTGATGCAAAATAGTTTTACTACAAAATTATTATCTAATAGCAAAGAAATTGCGATCGCCAAAATCAAACAAACTCATTTTGAAGTTATTGATAAATTAATTGAAATTATTCAAATAAAGATCATACATTACGCTTTATTTGTATTAAAATTTTGATTAAAATTGAAACATTATCAAAACAATCGATTATTGATAAATTAGTAAACTTAACCGTAAATTTAAAAGACAGTCAAATTCAATGGTCTCTTGCCGCCGGATTAAAACAAATTACTCACAAAGCACAACTGCAAAGGCTAGTTTTTGGTCTAAAGGATTATGTAGAAGATGCAGTTGCTAACTTGGACAAGGATTTATATATAATTGCTCATTCAGTGCTTTGGCATTGTGCTAATCACTTGAGTTATACGGAATTTTATGACGCTTGTTGTGTTCAACCATCCTGTACTGACTTAGAGGGATCTGAAAACATCTCTATTGCTAACTCTTCTACTCCTCAACTTCTCAACAACGTTGACCAATTTTCAGTCCTTCAGTCTGCGGTTTCCCATAATGAAGAACTCGATCAAGCAGTACAACTGATTTGTATTGATGGTAGCGAATTTAATCCTCTAGATAATCCTGCCACTGATATCTATATCCAAATGGTAGAGCAAGGTTGTCCAGAACGACAAGAAGGAACACCCACAACTATGCCACTGCTCAAAGCCTATTGGCGACTGAATTTGAGAAACCTAGAAAAACGAGTTGCTTTGGTGTTCTACAACTCTAAAATCGATCGCGAATTCACCGAACCTTTTCTAACTGCACTGAGTGCTTTTGGAGGCACGATCGCAATCATCACCGATCGACCATGCGACAATGTAAAACGCATTTCTCCTAACCATCCGAATCTCATCGATGCAGTTTTGAAATGGCTGAATCGCTCGATTTTGGAGGCTTGAATTTTGATTTTGGCAGCAGGCGATCGCTTTTTCACCAACTCAGGCCCGATCGCACTCACACCCCCAAATCCAACTCGATCGAAACATTTCTTCATCTTTCTCTGAATTAAGAGAATCGTCGGCTAAAACAGAGTAGGAGAATTTCCCCTACGATCGAGAGTAGATAGGCTAGCACCAGATAAAATAAAGTAAAAATTCCATCCGCACTACCTGTTGAGATGGCTGCGAGCTCTCGGTTCAAAAGTGGAGATTTTGCTACCTTGGCATTTGCGGGGGGAAATGGCTACAGAAATTCAAAATACTTGGAATTTATACAAATAGAAAGACAGAAATCGACGACAGCCGATCGATCTATTGTGGAAAACTTGCCGATTTCTGTGGAAAACCCCCCTTTTCCTGTGGAAAACAGCAACTAAATTAAGTGCGATCGCTCTAACCCGATTGATAGGATTTAAAAAATTGGAGGAATTGCGGTAAGTAAAAATACTTTCCCCATTCTTCAATTAATCCGTGTATCCGTGTCAAAATCACTGGTTGTGCCTTCATTTTTCAGAATCGTAGCTAATTTGGTCAGATTTGTAAGCCGGCGGCTCAACGTGAATTAAGATGCGTACAGGGCTGAAACGTTCTTCCAAACGGGCTTCTACTTCTTCTGTAATCCGGTGAGCTGTTTCTACATCCACAGCATCCACAATCATGTGCATATCAATAAATACTTGACGCCCTACAACGCCACGGGAGGCGATCGAGTGACAGTTGACAACCCCCGGTACATCGATCGCGATCGCGTGAATAACTTCCGGTGCGATCGCCATTTCATCCACCAACCAAGGCAGATTTTCTCTTAAAACCTTCCAACCGCTGCTAAATACCAAAACAGCCACAGGAAAAGACAAAAACACATCCAGGAATTGTAATTGAGGTATATTCCAAACCTGCCCTTGCCAAACACCAATCAACCCGCCGATCACCATAATTGTCACCCAAACATCGCTCATCGTGTGCTGAGCGTCAGCCACTAAAATCGCGCTACCGAGACGTTGGCCAACTCTGCGCTCGTAAAAAGTGACAAAAATATTAATCCCCAGTACAATCAGCAAAATCCACAGTTCATTTGGGGATATTTTGACAATTTTACCCCCGTTAATCAGCCTTTCGACAGCACCGCTGAGAATTTCAAAACAGGCAATTCCCAGAAAAGCAGCAATTCCCAGAGCTCCGAGAGCATCAAATTTTTGGTGTCCGTAGGGATGATCGCGATCGGGCTGCGGATTGGCATAATGATTAGTTACCAATCCTAAAATATTATTAGCGCTGTCCGTGACGCTGTGCAAAGCATCTGCCAGCAAACTGAGGGAACCAGTCAGCCATCCCACGGCTGCTTTAATTGCCATCACCAGCAAATTTAGTAATAAAGTAATTATTAAAACCTTGCGGACTTCGGAACGGTTATCGGCAACCATAAAATATCCTCGCTCAGCCGTCAAGTTTTCTGGCTTCTAGTTTAAAGCTTATCAAGTCATAAAAGGTTAAAAGTATTGCTGAATCTAGCTTGCGACTAGATTTATATTCATTAATTTAGCCTAGCTTCTTGAGACAATTTTTAATTAATACCAGTTTCGCCGTCCAATTGAGCTGGAATGTACTTCTTTTGGGTTACTATATTTTTTATCATTAACAATAGTATGTTAAATTTCATTGCCCATGTCTCTTTCTCCGCTGACACTGAATTTAGTCGAAGGTTCTGTCTCCTTTAGCTTTTCCCCGCAAGCCGCGCGGGATTTGCAAAGCGAAATTGCAGCTTTGATGGAAAGCTTGAAAGCTGTAGCAGCCAAAACCGCTGGCGCTAAAGCTTCTCCCCAAAAACCGATGGAATATCGGTATGCAGGAGATGTATTTTTGGAAGTTTTCTGCAACCCGAATATCTGGCCAACTCCTTTTGCTGCGAAAGTGCTGATTACGGTTCGGGACGATCGCGTGCGCGTCACCACCGAAGCCGAACTCAGCCGCCTGCGCGACGATCTCGCTCAGTATATCGAACAAGTCGGTTGAAATTCTCAACCTCGATCGTTTGTAGTTAATAGGTTGAATCTGAATTCAGATACCATTCTCAAGAACAGGCTTTCTGGCCTGTTCCACAAACATTAAATTTTATTGTGGGCAGTAGGGGTTGGGCTTCTAGCCAGCCCCTGAAAGGCTTATTGAAAGGGGATAGCTATCTGCAGGCGACGCCGACCATTCCCACATAGAACCTGCATAATTCTTAGCATTAAATCCTGCATTTGTCAACACACAAGTCAACCATCCAGAGCGAATTCCTCCGGAGCAATAACTCACAATTTGAGTTGACTGCGAAACTCCTTTTTGCTGCAAAATAGCGACAATCTCCCCACGACTCAGCAGTTGTCCCTGTTTGTCCATTAACTGTTTGTAATAGAGGTGAACCGCACCGGGAATGTGGCCGCCCCGCTTTTCTCCGTAAGGCGTTTTACCTGCATATTCTCGCGGCTCTCTGGCGTCAATAACTACTAAATTATCATCTCCTAAAATAGCTTTCAATTCATCCCGTTGAATTTCCCAATTCGAGAGGCGAGATATTACAAAATCTCCTGTTTGCGGTGGATTGTTTGCTGCTTTTACTCGATTAATTCCAGCTTTGATAAAAGCCCCATATCCTCCATCGACAAAAACTGCTTTTTCGTGTCCCAAAGTCCGCAGCATCCAAACAATTCGCCCGTCTTCGCCCCACCCTTTCACCGAATCTGCAACGACTATGACCGGTTTGTCTTGACAAATACCAATTGCTTGCAGTTTTTGAGTTAAAACTGTGTTGTTTTCGATAATTTTTCCCTTGTGGGGAAAGTCCGATCGCGAAAATTCCTGCCAAGTTACGGGAATAGCTGGTGGGAGACGACAAAACCACTTTAAAATAGGTGCGCGAGCATCTAGTAAAGTAGCTTCTTGTTCCAGCAATTGCTTAGCTAAATCTGCATTTACTATCAAGTTATTTGCTAAATTACCCAGTAAATTAGACATAATTTATTGAGTAACTTTGGCTGTATTAGCACCGCAGGCTAAAACCCCTTTGGTATTAGTTGGATTAGCGGGTTTAGTCTTGCCAGGAGCAGCATTTATACACAAGATTGTTTGGGTCTTGTTTCCCACCAAAAATACTCCCCCCACAAAACTTTTGAGATTAGCTTGCTTCGATACTCCGTAGTTAAATACAGCACCTTTTTTCACCATGCCGATCGAGTAGCTGTAATTGGCTGCGTCAGGTTTAACTTGGAGACCGAGATAAACCAATAGATTGGAAACAGAACTTGTAAACCCGGCTTTTTCAGCATAGTAAACTTGCTGAGCTTTATTCATCGAACCCACAAATTTTTGCGCTTGTGATTCCTTAGCTGTAAGCGTTTGTGACACTTGAGCTTCCGAGACAGGACTGAAAACAACTGGCAGAGTTAGAGCTGCGATCGCAACTTTGAGCTGCCAGTTGCGGCTGCTAGGAATCATGCTTAATTTCACAGGCAACAGGCGGAATGAGCGGTTGAGAAACATACAATTAAACTAATTGTTTTGCCTGAAACTGTTTCAACGCCCCAGGAGCAACCGTGCCGTGTTCAGTAATAATTCCTGAGATTAATTCCGCCGGAGTTACGTCAAAAGCGGGATTGTAAAATTCGACTCCCACAGGACAAATCCGCGTAGTTCCAACTTGATACATTTCAACTGGATCGCGTTCTTCAATGGGGATTTGGCTGCCGTCGGAAAGTTCAAAATCAATGGTAGACAGAGGGGCGGCGACAAAGAAGGGGACATTGTGAGCTTTGGCAACAATTGCTAAACTGTAAGTGCCAATTTTATTGGCGGCGTCGCCGTTAGCAGCGATTCTGTCTGCACCGACAACTACTGCGTGAATCATGCCGAGTTTCATGCAGTGAGCGGCCATATTGTCGGCTATTAATGTGACAGGAATTCCTTCTTGCACGCATTCCCAAGTGGTCAGTTTTGCACCTTGGAGACGGGGCCGAGTTTCGTCTGCAAAAACTCTTCCGAGTCTTCCTTCTCGCCAAGCAGAACGAAATACACCTAAAGCAGTACCGTAGCCTGCTGTTGCCAACGCACCTGCATTGCAGTGAGTTAGTAAGTTCAATTTTTCCGGTGTAGCTGGCAGAACTTCTAAACCTTTGTCGCCGATATCTTTACAAGTTTGCAAGTCTTCTGCTTGAATGGTTTTGGCCATTTCTAACAAAGTTTTTTGCACTTGTTCGACAGAACCGCTAGTTCTCTCGGCAGTTTTGAGCATTCGCGATATTGCCCAAAACAAATTAACCGCCGTGGGACGAGTCGATCGCAATAACTCGCCAACTTGTTCTAATTTAGTAAAAAACTCGGTACGATCGCCCGTTTCGATTTCTCGCGCCCCCAAATACATCCCGTAGGCTGCGGCAACCCCGATCGCCGGAGCACCTCGGACTATCATAGTTTTAATCGCCTCAGCCATATCTTCGTAGCGGCTAATTTCGACTACACCGTATTCTTTCGGGAGTCGGTTTTGGTCAATTAGCAGAACTCGGTCTTCCATCCAAGTGACGGGGGAAACAGGGGAGTTTTGAGCGGTCATCTATTTCAATTATGTGAGGGACAAGTTTCTATGATGCCATGAAGGCGACTATTCCTCTATGTTATGAGGGACACGCTGAATTTGCCAAAATCCCAGCCCTGCGGTTTGAGATTCGAGACTGGAGATTTGAGATTGAAGAATTGCTGGATACCTACCACTCTCTGGGTTTGGAACTTATACAGAGTTGGATTCTTTTTCACCAAAGTGTACTTAGTAAAAAACCGAACATTAAGTTGTGTAAATTATACTTACGTTTTTGGAAAAATTTCCGTAATCGGGAACAAGCTAGCTGTACCTGGGGTCTGTTTTTTTTAAGTTGAGAATGAAAAAGTGCGATCGAGTAACTTTCCAGATCCAACAGATTTACAAGAATCACAAAAATAGATAATCGTAAAGCTTTGTCTGTACAACTCTTTTACTCAGTTAAAGGCGGGTTTTGTGGTTGCCGTATTTGTGGTGAATTGAAGTAGCGACTATCATCGCACGGAAACAACATTTTGAAAACCTAACTAGGTGCATGAGGGAAAGGTAATTATGAAAAACCAACAAATAGTATTCGTAGATTCAGCAGTTGAAGATTGGCAGAGTCTGGCGGTCGGTGTTAAAGCGGGGATGGAAATAATTTTAGTCGATCGCACGCGGGACGGCATCGAACAAATTGCCGAAGCACTGCAGATCCGCAAAGGCATAGAAAGCGTTCACATTATTTCTCACGGGGAATCGGGAAGTTTGCAGCTAGGGCCAACTAGCCTGAATTTCGACAATTTAGAAACATATCGTGACTGCTTGAAACGGTGGTTTTCGTCATCTGTCAACTCAATTAAAAATCGATTTGAAATTCTGCTTTACGGTTGCAACGTAGCAGCAGGTGAAAAAGGAGAAGCTTTTGTACAAAAGCTGAGCAAGTTAACAAAAGCTAATATTGCTGCTTCTTCAGATATTACGGGCAGCGCCCAAAAAGGCGGAAACTGGATACTTGAATACGCTACTGGAGCTATTAAAACAGGATTGGCGCTCGAGCCGGAGGTAATGGCCAACTACGCGCATACATTGGCTACTTTTACTGTTACTAATACCGCTGACTCTGGGCCTGGTTCGCTGCGAGATGCAATTACTCAAGCCAATGCCCTTGCTGGGGCGGATATTATTAATTTCAATATTCCCGCCGCAGGCGTTCAGACGATCGCGCCCCTGAGTTCCTTACCACCAATTACTGCGGCCGTAACCATTGACGGTTTCAGCCAACCAGGGGCGACTTCGGGCAACTTACTAATTGAGCTAAGTGGAGCCAGTGCCGGGCCTGGAATCAACGGCATACTAATCATCGGCAGCAACAGCACCGTCCAAGGACTCACGATCAATCGCTTCACCAACTCCGGGATCTTCATCGCAGGCAACACTTCGACGGGAAACTTAGTGCGGGGCAACTACATCGGCACCAATCCAGCAGGGACTGCTGCCTTGCCCAACGTCAGTGGCGTGGTGGTTGACAATGCACCGGGCAACACGATCGGCGGAAGTACACCAGCCGATCGCAACATCATTTCTGGCAACAGTCTTTTCGGCGTATGGCTCAACAATACCGGTGCAGCAAATAACATCGTCCGAGGCAACTACATAGGTACGAACCCCGCAGGTACTGGTGCATTGGCAAACGGCGGCACTGGCATACAGGTTCAAGGTGCGCCCAACAACACGATTGGCGGGACTAACGCAGCCGATCGCAACTTGATTTCTGGCAATGGCAGTGCTGGCGTATTTATCGATGCGGCGACAGCCACAGGCAACACTGTGCTGGGCAACTTCATCGGCACCGACATCAACGGTACCGCAGACTTGGGCAACGTCGGTTTTGGGGTGATGGTACAGAATGCCCCGAACAATACAATCGGCGGAAATACTGCTGGTGCGCGCAACATCATTTCCGGCAATAATGCTTTCGGTGTAGTGATTCAAAACGCCCCTGCTACCAGCAACGCTGCCACAGGCAACAGAGTCGTGGGGAACTTCATCGGCACGGATGTCAACGGCACCGCAGACTTGGGCAACACCTTGACTGGCGTGCTCATACAGGATGCTGCCAGCAACACGATCGGCGGGACTGGTGCGGGCGATCGTAACATCATTTCCGGCAATGACGGTTTCGGCGTGCAAATTCTCAACGCCAATGCCACTCTCAACTCGGTACTCGGCAACTACATCGGCACCAACGCCGCAGGCACTGCTGCCTTGCCAAACATTATTGGCGTCGTTGTAGACAATGCACCCAGCAATACGATCGGCGGTAGTGTCGTAGGCGCTGGCAATATCATTTCCGGTAACAGCAGTCCCATCGCAGGTTTAGGCGTCCAGATTACAGGCGCCTCTGCAACAGGCAACACTTTGCGCGGCAATTTCATCGGCGTTGCAGCCAACGGTACTAGCCCCTTAGGCAATAGCTCAATCGGAGTACAGATTACCGCTGCAGCAACTAATAATGCGATCGGCGGTACAGCAGCAGGTGAAGGAAATATCATCGCCAACAACGGTAATATCGGCGTAGCTGTTGCATCTGGTACCGGCAACAGCATCCAAAACAACTCCATCTTCGCCAACCTTGGCTTAGGCATCGACCTCGGCAACGACAGCATCACCGCCAACGATCCCGGCGACGCCGACACTGGTGCAAACAACCTCCAAAACACCCCCGTACTCACCACCGCTACCGCCAGTGGCGGCAGCGTCACCGTCGCGGGAACTTACAACAGCACGCCCAATACCACGTTCACCCTGCAATTTTTTGCTAACACCCCCCCCGACACCCAAGGTCAAACCTTTATCGCTTCTATCCCGGTAACTACTGACGCCGCCGGCAACGCTGCTTTCAATCAAACTTTCCCAGCAGCAGTCACCGCAGGCCAATTAATCACCGCGACAGCAACAGACGCCGCCGGCAACACTTCTGAATTTTCGGCACAGCCTGTTCCCGTTGTCGTACCGCTGAGTACCATCACCGGCATCAAATTTAACGACATTGACGGCAACGGCACTCAAGCTGCCGGAGAACTTGGCGTCGCCGGAGTTACAGTTTTCCTCGACACCAACGGTGACGGCATCCTCAGTGCCGGCGAAACTTCCGCAACTACCGGGGCTGACGGCAGTTTCACTTTCGGCAACTTGCCTGCTGGCACTTACAGCGTCCGGGAGATTGTACCGGCTGGAAGCCAAATAACTACGGTTAACCCGGTTGCAGTGACGCTGGCAGCAGGTCAAACTACTCCTGCTACAGTTAATTTCGGCAACCAAGCAATAGCAGTACCGCTGAGTACCATCGCCGGCATCAAATTTAACGACATTGACGGCAACGGCACTCAAGCTGCCGGAGAACTTGGCGTTCCCGGAGTTACAGTTTTCCTCGACACCAACGGTGACGGCATCCTCGGTGCCGGCGAAACTTCCGCAACTACCGATGCTAACGGCAGTTTCACTTTCGGCAACTTGCCTGCCGGCACTTACAACGTTCGGGAAGTTGTACCCGCCAACAGCCAGCCAACTACTCCCAATCCGGTTGCAGTGACGCTGGCAGCAGGCCAAACTACTCCTGCTACAGTTAATTTCGGCAATCGATCGACACCCGCTGTACTCGGCAGCATTACTGGTATAAAATTTAACGACATTGACGGCAACGGCACTCAAGCAGCCGGAGAAGTTGGTGTGCCCGGAGTCACTGTTTTCCTCGACACTAACAACGACGGCATTCTCGGTGCCACAGAAACTTCGGCAACCAGCGATGCTAACGGCAGCTTCACTTTCCCCAACTTGGCCTCCGGTACTTATAACGTCCGGGAAGTCGTGCCGCCAAACAGCCAACCAACTACTCCCAATCCAGTTGCAGTGACGCTGGCAGCAGGTCAAACTACTCCTGCTACGGTGAATTTCGGCAACCAAACCATACCCGCTGTACTCGGCAGCATTACTGGTATAAAATTTAACGACATTGACGGCAACGGCACTCAAGCAGCCGGAGAAGTTGGTGTGCCCGGAGTCACTGTTTTCCTCGACACTAACAACGACGGCATTCTCGATGCCACAGAAACTTCGGCAACTACCGATGCTAACGGCGGCTTCAATTTCCCCAACTTGCCCTCCGGCACTTACAACGTTCGGGAAGTTGTACCGTCATTAAGCCAGCCAACTACTCCCAATCCGGTTTCAGTGACGCTGGCAGCAGGTGAAACGACTCCTGCTACAGTTAATTTCGGCAATAGCCTCCAGACGGGCACCATAACTGGCCTTAAATTCAACGACACCAACGGTAACGGCACTCAAGATACCGGAGAAATTGGCATCCCTGGCGTCACGATTTTCCTTGACACTAACAACAACGGCACTTCAGACACTGGAGAAACCCAAGTTACTACCGGTACCGATGGCAGCTACAGCTTCCCCAACCTGGAAACCGGCACTTACAACGTTCGGGAAGTGGTGCCGACAGGTTTTACACCAACCACCCCTAACCCCCGAACCGTTCCCTTAGATCCAGGTCAAACTTCCACTGCCAATTTCGGCAACCAACAAGTCCCGCCAACACCAACGCCGACTCCGACTCCGACTCCGCCTCAGCCTCCGACTCCCGTCCAACAAAGCAGCATCAGCGGTCTTAAATTCAACGACGGCAACGGCAACGGTACTCAGGATGCCGAGGAAACTGGTCTTTCGGGATGGCAAATTTTCCTCGATGCGAACGCGAACAACTCTTTAGATTCGGGCGAAACTACTGTTACCACTGACAATTCTGGTAATTACAGTTTCAACAATCTCAATCCCGGCACCTACAATGTGCGGGAAGTGCAGCAGACTGGCTGGACGCAAACTACTGCTAATCCGGCGGCGGTTAATCTGGGCAGTGGCGAAAGTCGTAGTGGAATTAATTTTGGCAATTTCCAAAATATTAGCATTAGCGGCAGCAAGTTTAATGACCTCAATAACAATGGGGTTTTGGACACTCAAGAACCGCTCTTGCCGAACTGGCAAATCTTCCTTGACGCTAACAGCAATAACTCTTTAGATGCTGGAGAAGTTAACACTTCAACTGATAGTTTGGGCGGCTACAGTTTCGCTAATTTAGGACCGGGAACTTATCGAGTGCGGGAAGTAAATCAACCTGGTTGGACGCAAACTACTGCCAATCCTGCTGATATTATTGCTGTCAGCGGCACTAATGTTAGCAATATTAACTTTGGCAATTCCTTCGCCCAAGCCCAACCAACACCAACACCAACACCAACACCACTACCACCGCAAGAAGGACAAGATGCTGACTGCATTTGTTCGCAAATTGTTTTACCCAGTATTAGCAGTATTCGCGGTCCAAATTCTGTCACGAATACCCGTAACGGTACTAACGGCAACGACACTATTATCGGCACTAATAACGGTGACGAAATAAATGGTTTTGACGGCGATGATTTGTTGGCAGGATTGCGGGGCAATGATAATATTTACGGCGGACTTAACAGTGCTTTCCCGGTTGGCCCAGATATAGACAGGGACTTGCTGTTTGGAAATGAGGGTAATGATTACCTCAACGGGGTTGCTGGAGATGATTTAATCTTTGCGGGCAAGAACGAAGATGTTGTTTACGGCGGCAAAGATGACGACATTATTTTTGGCGACCAGGAGAGCGATACTTTAATTGGCGACCAGGGTAACGATACTATCTACGGGGGAACTATTAACCCCTTCGACCCGGATTTGACTGGCAATGATTTGCTGTTTGGTTTGGCGGGCGATGACTTCCTCAGCGGGGAGAAAAATCAAGATACGATCGCCAGCGGTGACGGTGATGATACAGTGCGTGCCGGCAAGGGCGATGACTTAGTTTTCGGCGAATTGGGCAGCAACCTGCTGTTTGGCGATGAAGGAAGTGATACTATCTGCGGTGGCGAGGGGGAAGATACAGTGTACGGGGATATTGGTAGCCCTCTTCCCATTGGTTCTGCTGGCGGACAAGACCAAATATGCGGCGGTTTGGGCAACGATTTGCTGTTTGGCAATGAAGGTCAGGATACTGTCAATGGGGAGGTCGGGAACGATACTCTTTACGGCGGTAAGGATGAGGATAGTTTGCTTGGCAGTGCTGGGGACGATTTCTTGTTTGGAGATCAAGGGAATGATACTCTGATTGGAGGCACCGGGAACGATCGATTTATGTTGGGTATTGACCTCGGCAGCGAGACT
This sequence comes from Microcoleus sp. B3-D2, assembly GCF_036705345.1. NCBI lineage: Bacteria > Bacillati > Cyanobacteriota > Cyanophyceae > Oscillatoriales > Microcoleaceae > Microcoleus > Microcoleus sp. B3-D2. The sequence goes on along the minus strand of NZ_JAUBUG010000086.1, from coordinate 509 downwards.
ATTTTAGACTTTCAATACGGTATCGATTCGATCGGCTTAATGGGTGGTCTGGATTTCTCCCAACTAAGCATTGTGGCCGAGAATAGTTCTACCCTCATCCGAGTTACTGGTTCCGGGCAACTTTTGGCAACTCTCAGCAATGTGCCTGCAAGCGTGATTACTGCCACAGATTTTGCTCTCCTCTAGTGCGATCGAGCTAATTAATTAGGTGAGAATATTGTAGGGACGATGGATTAAGAGACTGTTGGCGAATCAAAAAAGGGTGAAACCAAACATCTTACTGCAGATTCCACGTTGTTTGTGAAGTATACCCCTAATCCATGAATCCCCGTAGGGACAAGGCATTGCCTTGTCCCTACTACTTTATGAACCTGGAATACGGTGTATAATCATGGCAAATAAATTCTGATGAGCCAGAAGTAATATCGTTTTCGGTGTGCGATTCGTTTAGCCTAAATGGATAGGTTCTCCTATCCAGGGACGGTTAGCCTGACTCCGAGGAGTTAGTG
>NZ_JAUBUG010000085.1:0-26761 GCF_036705345.1 Microcoleus sp. B3-D2 | reverse complement strand
AAGTTACATTATCCGATATGAGGAATTGGTTTACTCACTGCTGTTATTGTACCTCATCTATCTGAGAAACGCTATAGATGTCAGGCCAGCTTGCTAGCCCTACTTTTAAGCCTAATAATTCGGTTGCCTTGAAGCTGTCTACAGGCCTAGAAAATAAATATCCTTGCCCCAACTCACACCCCAACTCTCGCAGTTTCTGTAGCTGTGCTGGCGTTTCTATGCCTTCTGCCACAATATCCATACCTCGGCTGCGAGCTAGCGTTACAATTGTCTGGATAATTTCTACGCCGCTGTTGTCTAACCCAATGCGGCTCACAAAAGAGCGGTCAATCTTTAAGGTATCAATGGGAAACTCGTGTAAGCGGCTTAAAGAAGAGTAGCCCGTGCCAAAGTCGTCGATACACAACATAAGGCCTAGAGCTTTTAGCTGCTTCAACATCTTTTCTTCCCTGGATACTGTTTCCAAAATGCAGCTTTCAGTAATCTCTAGTTTGAGACGGTAGCTGGGAAAGCCAGTCTGCTGCAAAATCTCCTCAATTCGATTGAGTAGGTTTGCTTGCTTGAGCTGCACGGGGGAAAGATTGACATTAATCGCCAAGGGAGGTGTTTGGGGAAACTGTTGCTGCCAAATATTAATCTGGTGACAAGCTTCCTGCAAAACAAACCACCCCAATTCATTGATCAAACCAGTTTCTTCAGCCACAGGGATAAACTCAGCAGGCGGGTAGATTATGCCAGATGGGTGATGCCAGCGCACCAAAGCTTCAAAGCCACTCAGTTGCCCCGTAGAAAGGGAGACAATTGGCTGGTAGTAAACGCAAAATTCTTGTAGCGCCATTGCCCTTCTCAAGTCGTTCTCCAACTGCAACCGCGTCATCGCCACAGTTTGCATAGCTGGATCGAAAGTTTCGTAACGCCCTCTACCTTGAGCTTTAGCATAATACATTGCGATATCCGCATCTCTGAGCACGTCTTCTGGGCGATCGTAACCCATTGTGCTAACGATAATTCCAATGCTGATATCGGTAAATACTTCATAATCATTCAAATTAAACGGCTGCCTTAATTGATTTTGGATGCGTTCAGCCACCCTGTTTGGTTCATCAATATCTTTAATATCTTCCAGCAATATCACAAATTCATCTCCTCCAAACCGCGCAACTGCATCTGTATGGCGTAAACAAACTTGCAGTTGACGAGCAATGCTTTTTAGTAATTCATCCCCAACCAAATGTCCGAGGCTATCATTCACTACTTTAAAGCGATCTAGGTCAATAAATAGCACCCCATATAGATAATCTTCATGTCTGTACGACAAGTCGATCGCCTGTTGCAGCCGATTCATAAACCAAGCGCGGTTAGGCAAACCCGTTAGCGCGTCGTGAAAAGCATAATGTCCTAATTTTTCTTCTCTTTCCAACAACTGAACTTGAGTCTGTTGAAGCTCGGTGACGGCTTGTCTAAGTTCAGCCGTTTGAGCAGCCACCCGTTGCTCTAACTCAGAAGTGAGTTTCTGCAAGGCGGCTTCCGCCTCTTTTCGCGCTTCAATTTCCTGTTTGAGAAGCACATTTTGCTCTTCCAGCGTCTTGGTCAAATTTCGCAGTCTCAGGTGTAGTTGCACGCGGGCTAGGACTTCTTCTTGCTGAAAGGGTTTGGTGATATAATCTACTGCCCCCATTGACAGACCTTTAACCTTATCCACGCGATCCGTAAGAGCTGTCATAAAAATCACAGGGATATCTTTCGTTGCCACCGATGCTTTTAAGCGGTAGCAGGTTTCAAACCCATCTATCCCCGGCATCATCACATCTAACAATATGATATTTGGCGAAACTTCTTGTAACTTCTCAATAGCACTTTCCCCATCCTTAGCCACTAAAACCTTGAAGCCTGACTCCTTCAAAAAATCGAACAGAAGTTTTAGGTTATTCGGGTTATCGTCAACAATTAAAATTACATTGTCTTTTTGGTTGAGCATTTTATTACCCCAAATGTTTTTTTACAAAAGCTAGTAGTTCTTTTTCTTCAAAATTTTTCGCAAATTCCAACAATTTATTAGCAAACGGATGATATTTGCCGTTTATCTGTTTGAGTCGATTGGCTTCCTGCTCAACAACTTCAATATCGCCGATTCGAGCTGCATTAAACAGCGTTACAAGCTCTGTTGATGGCGGGATCGTAAGCTCACCACTTGGAACATTTAATAAATTCGTGAAACCTTCCTGCTGTTCGTTTGCCAAATCACCAGGTTCGTCGTAAATCCATTCGATTTGTAAGTATTTTTTTAATACTTCTAGCAATTCTTCTACTTGGATAGGCTTTGACATGAACTCGTTACAACCTGCTTCTTGGCTATTTTGCCGATCGAAGTTAAATACGCTGGCGCTGGATGCTATCAATATGACATCTTTAAATTCTGGTGATTGTCGCAAGCGTCGCGACATTTCAAATCCATCCATTACTGGCATCACTAAGTCTGTGATAATCAGATCGGGGTAAAACTCAGCAGCTTTAGCTAAACCCTCTGTTCCATTACAAGCTTCCATGATTTGAAAACCTAGTGGTTCTAAAAAATTTATCAGAAAACCTCGATTTTCAAATCGATCGTCTACTAAAAGAATTTTATTTTTATTTCCTTTGAAGCCTTTTAAAGAAAGCGAATTATTAATCGAAGTTTTTTCAATATATTCACAGGATTCCGTCAACTCTAAATCGAGGTAAAAAATGCTGCCTTGACCGAGTATACTTTCGACTTTTATTTCGCCTCCCATCAGTTGAACAATTTTCTGTGCGATCGCTAATCCTAACCCTGTGCCTTCGGCCTTCTTCTGGCTATTTCCGACTTGTTCAAACGGTAAAAATATTTTTTCTAACTGTTCTGGTGCCATTCCAACCCCAGTATCTTGGATATGGAAACGAATTTTAGTCAGGGGTGATTGGTCGGAGTCTTCCCCCTCACCTATTACGCCTACCTTAAAAATAACACCACCTTTTTCTGTAAATTTAATAGCATTGCCCAAAAGGTTAATTAAAACTTGGCGCAGTCGTTTTTCATCAGCATTGACAGCGTTAGGAAGTTGATTTAAGACTTGATAATTAAACGTAATTTCTTTTTGTTCGGCTCTGATGCGGCACATTTCCACAACCCCCATCAGAAAAGAAGAAAAATTAAAACTTGAACTTTCAAGATCCATTTTACTGGCTTCAATTTTAGAAATATCTAAAATATCGTTAATCAGCGTGAGTAAGTGCGAACCACATTGGTGAATAATTTGGATAGCATCTTTTTGTTTAGGAGTGGTAGTTTTCTCGCGTTCCATAATTTGAGCGTATCCCAGAATCCCGTTCAGGGGTGTGCGGAGTTCATGGCTCATGTTGGCGAGGAATTCGCTCTTGGCATGGTTAGCAGTATCAGCGGCAATTTTTGCCTCTTTTAGCTCACTTGTCCGTTCTTCTACTCGATTTTCTAGCTCGGAGTTGGTCTTTTCTAAAGCAGCAAAAGACTCGCGCAATTGCAGTGCCATTTGGTTAAAAGATTGAGCGAGAACTCCCAGTTCATCGATGCTATTGACCTCTACTTTTTGGTCTAATTCACCGTTGGCGATCGCTCTACTCGCTTTACTCAAACGAAAAATAGGATGGGTAATCCAGCGGGAGGCGAGGATTCCTAACAACGTCGCCAGCACTAACGCTAAAACGCAGAGTAGGATAGTGCTGCGGGTATTGGCATTGATTTGCTCCATAAAGTCGGCTTCTGGAACAACTACAACAATCAGCCAATCAAGACCTCGACCATCTTGGAAGGGGGATACTTGCACGAATTCCCGCTGACCATTTAGGATGAAGTCTAGTTGCTGGTTGCTGCTAATTTCGGTGAAGTTACCAAAGCGTTCTATTAAATGCTGCGCTGTACCTTTTATCAAAGGGACGCCGCTTTTAATCGCTTTTAATCTTTGTGTTTTTTTGCCATCTTTGCTGTTAAAAAATGGCTTCTCGCCGGTGGAAGAAGCCACTAGCAAGCCAGAGCGTTCTATGATGAAAGTCTTTCCCGATCTACCAATTTTTAAACTCTGGAGAAACTCGCCGATTTGTGAGAGGAACAAATCGGTACTTACCACTCCTATAAAAGTCCCCTTTTTGTCGTAAACAGGTTGGCTAGCCGAGATTCCTAGGCTAGGTTGAATATAATATTGATAAATTTTATTCCATTGGGGTTTGCCTGCAACTTTTGCGGCTTTATACCAGGGTCGAATGCGCGGCTCGTACTCGGGGTGGGTTTCCTTAAACTGAGTCGGGTTGCCCTCTCTATCTGCCCTGATGATCGTATTAAGAAAATTAGTAGATTTATCGGTTATTTCAATAACAACACTGCCATCATCCTTATATCCAGCACCCGCATATTCTTTTCTTTCCCCTCCAAAACTAATGTAACTAACGGTGGGAAATTGCTTGAGCTGCCAGAAGAGGTAACTTCTCATCGCACCCATATTGTTTGGATTCCACAACCCAAAGCGGCGAATGGCATCAGCGCTGATGCCATTGACTAAATAAGGCGTTTCCAAGTAAGTGTTTAGTTGTTGATTGATGCGGGCGAGTACCTCCGTTCGTAATTGGCTAGTAACATTGTTGACGGCCGTTTTGCCGTTGCGTAGCGAGAGCCAACCTGTCAGTCCGACAGCGACAAAGATTTGCAGCACGAATGGTACGACTAAGACGAGGCGCAGCGGGATTTTTTGAGAGCTTTTTGCAAGTTCATTCTCCCTTGCGATTAGTGTCATGGCGGAGTCATTTTAGTATGTGGATTGTATCAATAACAACAGTCGCTTACCCTTGGTCATTTAAAGCGATCTCTAGGGAAATTCTTGATTCCCTCTATATTAAGTACACCTCCATTTACTTGTAGGCCAAGACCTCAATATGAAGTTATCTAAGCATACAATTATATTCAGGACTTAGGCACTATACGGTCTGAAACCCAGAGCCATCCTGACCCCCAGAGCCACCCTTAAAAAGAGGGGAACCACTCCCGGGAGAAACCGCTTCAAAACGGGGAACCGCTCCCGGGAGCCACTTGAAAGCCCCTTGGTCAAGGCATTGGGGGGCTCTGGTAAGTCCTAATACTTTTGAGTGCATAGTGCCTAAATCAACCCTAAACTCAACTTTGCCATTAGTTCAGGTTGAATCAGATGCGAAGCTTAAAAAGATTTGGCTGCACGGGCGATCGCCGGAAACGTAGGGGCTGAGCGAGATAGCGTTGAAATCCGCTGTTTGGCAGTTTCGTTTTTTCTTCCAGGGATACGTCTAATCTCCAACACCCCATCTAAAAACGACAGTCGCACCCCCGGAGGCGAGAGATGCAGTTCAACAGCCTTAAACTCTCTCCAACTTAATCAGTCAATTAAGATATAGCAATCCTTGCAGGAGTCGTAAATTTTTGACCCCACCCCAACCCTCCCCTTATCAAGGGGAGGGAGTAAGAAATTCACAAATGATTTAGGATGGCTATAGGTTCATCAAGCCTTTCTAAAATTGTTTGTAAATTTGTTGTCATCCCAACCCCTGCTTACTCAATCTAATCTTAATTAGATTTGCGTTTATGGGTGTTCATCTGCCCGCATCTGCGATCGCAGCCCTCTCTACTGTCCCAAAGTTTTCTTGTACTCGTCGGGTACAAATTCCGTAACCACTTGGCCGCCACCACCGTCGCCTTTGACAATCACAGTTTGATTTTTCAACTCTCCCGCCGCCCTCGGCCCAGTCAAATTAAACACCGGATTTAGTTGCTTGTAAACAACATTTCCTTCGGCGTCGAAAGTCTGGTTAGTTAAATACCACGTTACGCGATCGGTATTTAATTGAGCTTGACGTTTTTCCCCGATTCCTACTACATTTCCAGTCAAATAAAAAATTTTTTTCTCTAAATCTCCCCGCCCCGTATCCCCAGTCATCGTCACCTTTTCTACGCGGTGCAAAACCTTCACAGGCCCGGGCGATATCACATATTGCGCCGGAAAATTCCAACTCATCAAACTGCTTTCTATTTGTAGCGGCGGGTCTGATGGCATCAACTGAGCGTTTTGCGTTAGCGTCGCTATCTTAGTTTTTAAGTCTACATCTACTTTGTCAGCAAAACCGCTATCTGTTACTATTTTATCTTTGTATCTGTCAATTTGAGTCGGTTTGTCGCTGTTTACCTTTTGTTGATCCACAAACCACACTAAGTGCTCGGTTCGCAATTGCAAAACCGGATCTTTAACATTCGCCACTACAGATCCGAATAACTCCATTCTCTTAGCCCTACTGAAAACCCGCGCTTCCTTCGCTGAAGCCGTCACCTGTTTGTTCTCTCCCGTCAAATTGTTGCGGACAACTAAAACATCCTCCTTTGGTCGCCACTCCAACTCATTTCCGCGCAATATCACTCCATTTTTTAGGTCTTTAGCGACTATGTTACCTTTGAGGAAAACTTGATTTCCTTCCTGAAATACCTGCCCCGTTTCTCCCTGAATGTCGTAAATTTCTTTGCCGTCCTGAAACAATTTGCCCACGGGTTTCTGAACGTTAACTATCTTTTGGTCTTTGCTGTAAACGGCATTTTGCGAGTTTACTTTCCAGAACGTCTCGCCCTTTTCGTTTGCTTGTTCTAGAGTTACTTTGTTTAAAGTTAAAGTGCTGTTTGACTGTTGAGCAGTTTTGATATCCTCCGCTAATTTGTTCTTTTGAGTCTCTTGCGGAACCGCACAAGCACCAATCCCCAAAATCAGTGCTGATAAAAATAGCAGCATCAATTTTGGGGATTTGAAATTGGGAATTTGGGATTTGAGATTAATCATTGGGAAGGGGGAATTGGTAATCGGTAATTGGGAATGGGGAATGGGGAATTGGTAATTGATAATTGGGTATGGAAAAACACTTAATCAAAAATTAAAAATGTGTCATGCTTGGTCTAAATTTTTAACTTCTAATTCTTAATGATTCAACCCATCAACCATCACCTATTAACCCTTACCAATTACCCATTACCAAATCCCTATCTGTCGTCGTGTTCCTCCATCAAGCTCAGACCCGACAAAGGGCGGTAAGCATAATTAGGGCGCGATGTTTTTTGGATATCGTCCTTAATCATTTCCAAATCGATATAGCGATCGGCTACATTAATCAAACTGTCGCTCGTCATCGATCGCAAACTCACCACCTCAACCCGCACGCCGCGATAGCTCACAGCATCAACAGCATAAGCCAAATCGCCGTCACCGCTGACCAAAACCGCCGTGTCGTAAGACCCCACTAAAGCCATCATATCCACAGCGATTTCTACATCTAAATTCGCCTTCTTAGAACCGTCAGGCAACTGTACCAAATCCTTAGAAATCACCCGGTAGCCGTTGCGGCGCATCCACAGCAAAAACCCCTGCTGTTTCTCGTTAGTGCGATCGACACCAGTGTAGAAAAAAGAGCGCAGCAGCCGCGAACCCGCAGTTAAACGGCACAGCAGCTTAGTGTAATCAATCTCGATTCCTAACTGCAAAGCCGCGTAAAAAAGGTTAGAACCGTCAATAAAAATTGCTACTCGACCGCGATTTTCTAGAACCTGTTCCGGCGTAAAAAGGTCGTTGCTTTCTATTCTATTCAACATGATTGTTATGCCTCAATTTTTATGAAAGATTGGTAAGGAAATAACTGCTAATTCGTAGTCTGTCATCACACCCAGAGCCCTGGCTGCCAACTATGAAGGTACTGTTTACAGCAGTTCGAGCCGCTTAAAAACAGGTTGGGGTTCCCCCAGAGTTTGGTTTGCCGGCAAAGCGCCCCAGGCAGCATGAGCTGCAAAATTCGCTAAACTGTTAACTGTAACTCGATCGTTAAAGTCAATTGAAAAACCTAGCTGCTGATAGATAGCGTTGCTGATATTTGGAATAATCGGCGATAAAAGGTAAGATGCTAGTCTAACAGATTCCAGAACAGAATATAGCACTTGTGCCACACTTTCGATCTGTCCCTGCTTGTACAAACTCCAAGGTGCTTGCACGTCAATAAACTTGTTCCCGGCTCGCACTAATGCAAGCACGGCTTCGGAAGCCTTGCTAAAAGCCAACTCTTCGTAAAAACCCGCTACTTGAGCCCCCAAATCCAGGCTCATAGCCTTGAGAAGGTTGTCGCCGTCAATGTTTTCTCCCAACACATTCGGTACGCAACCACCGCAATATTTTCGAGCCATGTTTAGGGTACGGTTAAGCAAATTTCCCAAATCATTTGCTAGCTCAGCATTCAATATATTGATAAACCGAGTTTCGTTAAAATCGCCGTCCTCTCCGAACTCAATTTCTTTGAGAAAATAGTAACGCACTGCATCAGCGCCGTATTTGTTGACCAATTCGACAGGGTTTAAAGTATTACCCTCCGTTTTCCCCATTTTTTTGCCGTCTTTGGTCAAAAACCCGTGTGCGAAGACGCGACCCGGCACCGGCAGATTCGCTGACATCAGCATTGCCGGCCAGTAAACTGCGTGGAAGCGAAGAATATCTTTGCCGATCAAGTGCAAGTCAACCGGCCACCATTTAGATAAAGCATTCTCCAACATCGGGTCGCTGTCCGGATCTAGCAAGGCGGTGACGTATCCCAGCAAAGCGTCAAACCAGACGTAGATGCTGTGACTGGGGTCAACTGGCATTGGCAGACCCCATTCGAGATTTACTCTAGAAATCGAAAAGTCTTGCAGTCCAGAGTTGACGAAACTGAGCACTTCGTTGCGTCGGCTTTCGGGCGCGATGAAGTCGGGACGTTCTGCGTACAATGCCAGCAGTTGGTCTTGATACCGCGACAGACGGAAAAAGTAATTTTCCTCGTCGCGCCACTCAACTTCCTTGCTGGTGTGGACGGAGCACCGATTTCCGGGCAACAATTCCCGTTCATCCTTGAATTCTTCACAGGAGACGCAGTACCAGCCTTGTTGCTGGTTCAAGTAGATGTCGCCGGAGTTCCAGACGCGCTGGAAAAATTCTTTGACAATGTACTCGTGGCGCCGCGAAGTTGTGCGGATGAAGCGATCGTACTGGATGTCGAGTTGCTTCCACAGCGCCTCAAACGCCGGAACCACTGAATCGCAGTGAGCTTGGGGCGATCGTCCCAAACTCTCGGCTGTCCGCTGAATTTTCTGCCCGTGTTCGTCCGTCCCCGTAACCAGCAAAACAGATTTGCCCCGCAGCCGCTCAAATCGGGCTACGGCATCCGCAGCCATAGTCGTGTAAGCACTGCCAACGTGAGGTAAATCGTTTACATAATACAGAGGCGTTGTTATCGCAAAGGTATTTTTAGTTTTATCAGTCGATTTCATTGAATGCTAAAAGAAAATTCCCTAAATTCCGTTTCGATCTTAACTCAGCGGTTAAATTTTTTATGGAGTGGCAATCAAGCCAAATTCACTGCAAGTTATTTGCAATTGTTTAACCCGGGCTATTCCCAAAAGAAATATTGCTTTCATATCAACACTAATCTTTTTTAGTTCTTTTTGACGAACTCTCTAAAATGTCTTAATATTTTGACATTCTGCTGCCTTGGGAAGCGACGATCGCGGGGTTCGGGCCGCCTCAATTTATTTGTCGCAGCAGCTATCCCTAGAGCGGGCGATCGCCCACCCCGTTTGCAACACAACTCATCGGTTGGGCTGCTAAACCTGCCATTCGACTAACACTCCGCGACCACTTTCTGTAAATGCGCGATCGCTCGCCATCGCAATCTTTTTCTCCCAATCGCTGGAAAGTCGCTCCCCCGTAACTCCTGCGACTTTCCGAGCCGCTCGTGGACGCAGAAACCGGGTTGTTTAGGAAACTCTCTGGTCAAGCGCGAAGCTTTAGTTTCTTACCCCAAAACATAGTATAAAACCCACATTTCGCACCCTCAACTCTCACTATCGGTTTTTACTTATTTTGATCCAGCAATAAAACTATAAATTCTACTATTATACCGTATATTAACGGATAAATAACTATTTAACAGCATAATTTATTACTTCAAGGATAGAGTTTTCTGCGTAATTATACTGTGTAACACCCCTGGGTGCGGAATGTGGGATAAAAGCCTAGGTTTTTTGTCACAAAACCCGGTTGATAAAGGTTACGAGTACGTCCACACACAATAAAACCCCAAGCCAGTTAAGCTTGGGGCTCTCACATTAGGGTGCATCTAACAAGGGATGATCCGATCGCCCTCGATCGCCATCAGGAAAACTCACTCGATTTCCGCCAATAGCTTCTGACAAATAATCCGCAGCAGCTTCCACAACCGCGATCGCATTTTCATAAACCATCCGCGTCGGTCCCAAAACCCCAACACTACCCACCGGCACTGAGCCCCGGCGGTAAGTCGAAGAAATCAGAGTACAGCCACGAATTGGTTCTAAAGAATTTTCCGAACCAATACGCACCGTTACGCGCTTCCCGGGGATGTCCAACTCAGGCGATTCAAAAATCAAAGGCCAAAGCAGTTCTTGCTCTTGTTCGAGCAGTTGCACCAGGGTTTGAACTTGCTGCAACTGCGAAAACTCAGGCAAGCGCAGCGCTTCTGCTAAACCGCCGATCAGAATCCGCGTGTAGGTTGGATTGCTTTGGCGGCTGCTCAAAGCAGTCAGCATGGTTTCCATCCACTCAGCGTACAGTTCAAAGTCCCGGTCTAACTCGCTCCAGTCTACAGTCGAGAGTTCCGAGAGCGATTGTCCTCGCAACTTGCTGTTCAAAAAATTCGACAAAATCTGCAATTGGCGATCGACGATTTCGACATCAGGCGTGTTACCTTCTGCGTCCCTCGGCAACTGCACCAAAACCGACTGAGTTTCGTAGGCATCCGTCACCACGATCAGCATCACCTTTCCCGGCTCTAGCTGCACCAGTTGCAAGTGGCGCAAGCAAGCCATATTGGTTTGCGGTATGGTGATCATTGCTATGTAACCGCTGATAGTTGCCAGAATTTGAGCAGCGCCGCGGAGTGCCGCGTCCATGCGACCATCCGACCAGTTGAGCTGGTCTAGTACCTGTTCCACCTTGCGGGCCAGCGTATCAGACGGCTGGATCAACTGGTCTACATAAATTCGGTAGCCCGAGTCAGAGGGGACTCGTCCTGCCGAAGTGTGGGGCTGATAAAGCAGTCCAGCTTTTTCAAGAGTCCCCATCGCATTGCGAATTGTAGCTGGGCTGACGCTGAGGTTGAATTCGTCAGCCAAAGCTTTTGAGCCAACGGGTTCCGCTGTAGCTATGTAGTGGCGAACCGTTGCCCAAAGGATGTGTTGTTGCCGATCGGTGAGGTTAACGCGCACAGATATTTAAGCAGAATTAGAATTTAGAGTTGAAAGCCACTATTGAATCGAAACGTCTGTCCGAAGAGGGCGAGCGGGCAGACTTATCTATTTAAGATAACAGATTTAGGCGAAGGCAGAAGGAACAGGGAACAAGCAAGAGGTAAGAAGGAACAGGGAACAGGGAAGAATGTTTTAACTTTTAACTTGTATAGCAACCGCCCGGACGGTTAGGACGTTCTTAATTGCACTTTCCCCATCCGGTCAATTTCTTCCTTCTCTCCTAGATAACAACTAAAGCCTTCTTCGTTCTTCCTTCTTCCTTCTGCTATAACTTTCTATTTGCTAGCTTCGTTTCCCCGAACCGGATCTCGGCCTAATGCCCGATTCCTCGGCTTTGTTTTGCCCAATTCCCTTTAAGTGTGTTCTTTGAGAATATTTTGCAGATAACTAGCCACTGCATCCGGCTGTTCCACCATTGCCAAATGGCCACAATCGGGAAGCTGAAGGACATTCTCGCCGCAACCTTGGAACATCCAGTGAAAGCTAGCCAAATGCAGCACGTATTTTGGTTCCATAATTTTGTCTTTAGTACCGGCAATAAAATAAACAGGCTGCTTGAGTTGGGAGACAATTTGTGGCAACAGGTGAATCTCCGGTTCTGTGGTCGAGTCCAACAAAGCCCCCAAAGCTGCCTCTGGATGAGCTCCCACGAAATCTATTAAGCGCTGCCGTCCCCAGGATCTGCCGATCGGGCGGGCTACAGAATCGCGGGAAAACAGGTAATCTGCTAACGGCAAGTGAGGCAGCCAGCCGGGACGCATTGTCACTAGCTGCTTGCCGACCGCTCGAAACCGCTCGAATTCTTCCTTAAGATAGATGCCGCCCCCTGCATTGATGCAGACCACGCCTTTAACGCGAGCGGACAATTTGCTGGCTCCCCATAGAGCGATCGTACCGCCCAGAGAGTGTCCCACCAGCCAAGCAGAAGATATATCGAGTTTTTCGAGTAAAAGTTCCAAATCGCGAGCGTAAGCTGCGGGAGTGTAGCAGGAATTTAGCGGTTCGGAACATGGGCGATCGTCGCCGGAGTCCGATTGAGAATCGCCAAACCCCCGCAAATCATAGGTAAGGCACTGATAGTTTGATGCCAAGCGATCGGTCAAAGGTTGCCAGTAGTGGCGGCTTAACAGCCAGCCGTGGACAAATACCAGAACCGGGGAAGTTGCAGTCGGAGCCGTCAACTCGTAAGTGTGCCGAACCCCTAGGATGTCGATTGTTGCCATACTTTTATCCTACCCGCTCCATAAGACCTATGTAAACCTATGTATAGCCTTTCTCAGAAAGAGAGAGTACGGCGAAACCCTGTGTTCTCAAGCTTTTTCAGTGGAATTGTTTACCTCATCTACCCAAGAAGCGCTATAAGTAAGTCAAAAAGACTCAACTTTATCGATTTACCGCTTACTTCCTGCTGCAACGCGCGGTCTTAAGTTGACGCTACAAGATTTTTGTCCAATTCACTGGCAATCTTGGCCTAGCTTGCCCTTTTATCCGATCGCCCTGGAATAAATATTCCTTCAAACCAGCGTTCTAGGTTTTTTGCAGTATTCAAATTTCTGTCTGCTGTACGATCGCAAGGGGGACATACATCAGCGCGATTTTTTAAGGGCATTTTGCGGCAATAATTTTCCCAACTTTAGCCGATTTGAAAGTCGTAAACCATCGGGATATCAGTGTCAATTTAGACAAACAAATATTTTTGTATGCTAGTTACCAATTAAATTAGTAACTCCCATATTCAACTATTAAAGCCACACCAAAATTATGAAATTTTAAGAACTTTTCAAAAAATTAGCACTTACTTGTATATTGTTACTTTGCCAGGATTGGGGGCTAGTAATACGTAATTTTATGGAGCGCGTTTGTGCGGATATTTGCGACTTTTGCGTGTAGTTGCGCGAGCTTATTTACTGCATTTATACGGTTATAACATCGGCCTTTACGACTCACCACGCGCTGTTTGCGCTTCAAGTTAAAGTACGCCATCAAACTTAAAAAACTTGACAACATCGTTTCGGCGTGTCTCATGTTTATGAGAACCGCTATCTACACTCGTTTGTACGAACAATTTTGCCGAGCTTTTTATCCTATCTCACTGGACAACTTCTGCAAACTAATGTCTACTTATAGAAATCTAGTTATTTAGGGAGCATCGGCAGCTTGTCCTAAAATCGCTCGCCTAGCAATCTTTGTCGCACCCCCTCAGCGATTTTCTGACCCAGATACTCGGGAATTAAACTTTCATTGGGCCCCAACAAGTAGAGAATTAGGCGAGTTCGCCCCCGCCAAACCAGCAAATTAGCATTTACGACCAACAAATCCTCTTGCCAGATGGCATACATAACTTTGTAAAAAAGTCCAGGTTGATTATCTGCTTCAATCAGCAAAGCTGGCAAGTGGAAAACCGGATCGACGTAGAATTCAGTTGCCACATCTTCCAAACCCGCGTCTAAATTAAATTCCACCGCCAACATCTCTTCAACCTCAAAATGCCCCGCCAAGGCCTCTCGAACCGCTCTACAGACGTTTTCTGCTGTTTTATCTGCCAGTACCTTGCCACCGCGAGATACGACCAATTTGATAAATACCAGCATGGGCGGGTAAATTTGACCGTACAGACTCAGACTGTGAATTGTCAGTCCGTAGGCGGCGAGCACTCCAAAAATATCGCTCAATAGAAAAGACTGGTTCCGGTAAGCAAAATGCAGGGCACTTTTGTTACCTTCGGCTCGGATTTCGATGACTGCTTGCCGAGTTTTGTAAAGCTGGTAAGCTAATTTGAGGTTTTGCAACTGGATTTCGCTGCTGACAAATTGCTCATAAAACTGCGGAAACGCTCGGTTAAAGCGCTTGAGAAGTTCTAGTGTAGATGGTTTTAAACCCGAAGCCATAATTGAGGAGAAGGTGCGGGAGATATACTAGGTATTGACTCTCCCATGCCTTATGGCAATGGGATTTTCGATTTGACGATTCGACTTAAATTGTCCCCGTCTTCTCACTAAAAGCAAAAGTCAAATCGGTCGGGGAACCGATCACAAGAATGTCACCGTTGCGCCATTCCAGTGGTATTTCCCACCAAGGGTATAAGTTCCGGCGCGATCGGCGGCACTCAAAAGAAGCACTTCCCAAAATGCCTCTGTCCTGGTTCGGCAACAAATTTTACCTTAAAAGCGGGTTGTCCGCGCACTGGCTAGCAGAACAGTTCTACGAAACTTGACAAGAATCAAGAATCAAAAAAGCGCAGACTCAATGTTGGACGACAAATCCCTGTTTTCGGCGTAAGATGAGTGTACCGTAAACTGTTCCTCAAGAGGCTACCGGCAATTCATCCCACGCCGATCGGAGTGGGTTTATCTGTCGGGTTCTCTTTCTCGTCGTCCAACTTCTACTACCTTAACCGCGCCTGCATGGGTTTTTGGAAAAACTTATTTAGTAGTTCTGAGTCTGCCTCTGTACCCCAAACACCGGAAATTGAGGAAGATGTGGCTGTTGGGTTAGGCGATCCGCTTTCCCCAACGTTTCGCAAACCCGCCAGCGGCAACGCTCGCATCTTTTTCAGTTGCGATCGGGACATTGACCTCTACGAACTCGAAGAACTTTGTAATGCAGTGGGTTGGTCCCGCCGTCCCCTGCGTAAAGTCAAAAAAGCTATTCAGCACAGCTTCCTAGTCGTCTCTATGTGGGAGATGCGGGGCAGCCAGCGACGGCTGGTGGGTTTCGCCAGAGCGACTTCAGACCATGCTTTTAATGCCACGCTTTGGGATGTGGTAGTTCATCCCGACTACCAGGGCAAAGGCATGGGCAAGGCGCTGATGAAATACATCATTAAAAAACTCCGCAGTGAAGATATCAGCAACATTACCTTATTTGCTGACCCTCAAGTGGTGGATTTTTACCGCAATTTGGGCTTTATGTCCGATCCAGAGGGGATTAAAGGTATGTTTTGGTATCCTGATTAGCCCAGAGGTGCAGGTCGGCGTTGATTTGTTGAGGATATACAATACAATATTGACGCTGCCAACACCGAATGCACCTGTGCGCTGTGGTCAGTTAGGCTTTGATGTATCTCGGCACCAGCGCCGTTATGAAGTTGTGCAAGTATTGTCAGTCAATTTGAGATTTGAGACTGCGGCGTGAGACTTCGGCGAGCGCTCAGACCATCGGCGCTCAGTCGAAGGGCCAAGTCCCCGTCAGTCGAGTTGGCCTCAGTCGAAGGAACTATTTGAGATTTGAGATTTATTCCACAGATGAATCTGGGAGATTGAACTAGGGTCTAAAATTGGGAGCAGCTCACGATAGCAGTCAGGGGCTGGTATCGGTTTTTGGGTGGGGTCAAACAGCACAACCTGAAAAAAACTTCGCCTTAGCTGCATCAAGAGCTAAATATTTAATAAAGCTTGACAAGCAAGCGGTTTTGTGTGTTAATGGTTAGAGGTTAGCTAACTATACCACCGGGATGTAGCGCAGTTTGGTAGCGCGCCTGCTTTGGGAGCAGGATGTCGCAGGTTCAAATCCTGTCATCCCGATCGCACAATGTTAAATAATAGATTGAAGCAGAACTGTCTCAGATGTTTACATTTCGTCAAAATGAAAACAAATTGAGGCAGTTTTTGCCGATCGTGTTAAGTCGCCAGTCTTTGCGTTAATGTGTTTCAGGATCGCTCCTGATGGAAAAAACATGAAATCATTAGTTCGTTTGGGCGCAATATTGGGAATTGTCGGCAGCACTCTGCTGGGCCCCTCCCCCCTTGGCAAGATGTCTGCACTGGCACTGCCGGAGCCGCAAATTTTGGAAAAATTGCGATCGGTGCCAGTATTTACGATTACAGACGCTCAGGGTGCGCCCCTGATCGCTTCTGTTCCCAAGCAGGGTCAGGGTCAAAGTGGTAATGCTTCCGTGGCGGGAATTTTCATCAGCCAGAAAGATGCTCAAGCTTTTGTCGATCAACTGAAAACCAGAAATCCTCAGTTGGCTGCCTCGGTGCGCGTGATGCCAGTATCCCTGGGCGAAATTTATCAGATCACTCAAGCAAATAAAGGCAAGCCGGAAGAAGTGCAATTTGCTTTCGTTCCGGCTCCGCAGCAGGTGCAGTCGGCTAAAACTGTACTTCAACAGACTGGTCAACAAGTTAACGAGTTCAACGGTGTACCTCTGTTTTTGGCCAGAGGCGGTGCGGAAAATGGTTATTTGACGATTCAGCGGGGTCAGCAAGAGGTGATTCCCTTGTTTTTTAACAAGGAGGATTTACAGGGAATGGTCGATCGTTTTAAGCAGCAGCAGCCCAACGTGACAGCCACAATTAAGATTGAGGTGGTGAACTTGGAGAGCGTTTTGGAAGCTTTGCGTACTGAGAACGACCCGTTTTTGACCCAAATGATTTTGATTCCGTCGCGGGAGTCGCTGGAATTTGTGCGATCGCTCCAACCTGCCGGTGCGGGCCAAAATCCACAGGTTGCTCCGGCTCCAGCTCGGCCGGCTCCTGCCTCTCCGGCTCCAGCTCGACCGGCTCGCTAATAGTTAGCCAGCAGTCATCAGTCATTAGTCATCTGTTATCAGTCATTGATTAGTAGGTTGGGTTTCTCGACTCAACCTATTATTTACGAATTAGAAATTAGCAATTAACAATTAGCAATTAGCAATTAGCCATTATTACAAAGTCTTATGTTAGTTTCGGGTTTAGAGGTTTGGCAGTGGATGAATCAAGCTAAAACCGAGGCGAGATCCTCTGACATTCCCCTAGCAGAAATCGACTGGCTGCTGCAAGAGCTGGCTGGTTTGGATAGGTTGGCTCTGCGTTTGGAGTCGTTTAAAGATTTGCCAAAAATAGAATTAAAGTTGTCTTTATCTGAACTTGCTCAATTGTGGCAGCGGCGCTTACAAGAACGGGTGCCGGTGCAGTATTTAACGGGAGTTGCACATTGGCGCCATTTTTCGCTCAAAGTAACGCCGGCGGTGCTAATTCCGCGTCCTGAAACGGAATTGCTGATCGATTTGGCTGTAGAAGCTGTTAAAAGCCGTTTAGAAGCAGAAAATATCAATCAAAAATCTACCCCCCCCAACCCCCCCTTACTAAGGGGGGGAGAAGATTTAAACTTATCCGAGCTCCGGGGGGGAGAATTTGCCAAATCGCATTGGGTGGATTTGGGGACGGGCAGCGGGGCGATCGCGATCGGCTTGGCTTCTGCGTTGACAAATGCTACGGTTTATGCAGTAGATTGCAGTTCGGAAGCTTTGGCAGTTGCTCGACTGAATGCTGAGAATTTGGGTTTTGCATCGCGAGTTAATTTTTATCAAGGTTTTTGGTGGGAACCGCTAGCATTTCTCAAAGGTCAAGTCAGCGGTATGGTGTCTAACCCGCCTTACATTCCCAGCAGCACGGTGCTGAGTCTGGAACCGGAGGTTGTCCGACACGAACCTCATCTGGCCTTAGACGGCGGTTTTGACGGGTTAGAGTGCATCCGGCATTTGGTAGAAACGGCTCCCGATTATTTAGAATTCGGGGGAGTTTGGTTGATTGAGATGATGGCGGGACAAGCTGAGGCGGTAGCTGATATGCTGCAAAGTCACGGGAGTTACGGTGAAGTTCAGATATTTTCTGATTTAGCAGGAATCGATCGGTTTGCCTTAGCCTACCGTCTTTAGGTTTCAAGAATATGCCAAAATTCTCAAATCTTAAATCTAAAATGGCATGACACAAGTTTCGATCGATGCCCTAGTTCAAGGGGCAATTTCTGGCAATCATATTGTGAGTTTTCCTACAGATACTGTACCCGCTTTGGCTGCGCGGCCCGATCGCTCGGAGTTGATTTTTGCAGCTAAACGCCGCAGTCAAGACAAACCGCTGATTTTGATGGCAGCATCGGCCCAAGCCTTGTGGCCCTACGTGCAGGGAAGTCCAGCAGAGTTAAACTTGTGGCAGCAAGTAGCCGAATCCTATTGGCCGGGGGCGTTAACTTTGGTGCTGCCGGCTTCGCCAAAAGTCCCGGCGGCGATGAATCCCATCGACCCCACTACAATCGGAGTACGAGTGCCTAACCTTCCCCTTGCCCTAAAGATTCTAGAGCAGACAGGCCCTTTGGCTACTACCAGTGCTAATTTATCCGGTCAGCCGCCTCTGGAGTCTGTGACAGAAATTGAGGCTCAGTTTCCCGAAGTCTTGACATTAGTTCCTTCTGAATTAACAGCGACACCAGCTTCGAGTTTGCCTTCCACTGTGGCTAAATGGACTGGCAGCGATTGGGAAATCTTGCGACAAGGCACGATCGAGTTAGAATGCTAAAAGCTAAACTCCAAGGCAAAGCAATATGGCGCCGATCGGCTGGAGCGACTTTATATATTTAGGTATGGGACTGGGGCTGGGTTTGGGAAGCAGTTTGATTTGGCGCCTGCGGCAAAAAAGCTCGCAACAGCCCGAACCTGCGCCCAATGTAGCCCCACCTCCTCAAGAAATTCACTTAGAGAAGTTTGATGCCCTTTCTGACCAACTTAAGCAAACTCAATTGGCTTATCAGATGGCATCGGAGATGAGCCAATTTAAGGCGGGTTTTTTGGCTCGAACTTCTCACGAGTTGCGATCGCCCCTGAGCACTATGATTGGTACGCTGCAATTAATTCTCTCGGATTTGTGCGACGATCCTGCTGAGGAACGAGAGTTTGTCGAGCAAGCTCACGTCGCGGCACTCAAGCTGGTGAAATTGATAGATGAAATTATCTCTGTTGCTAAAACTGAACACGGCACTGAAAGGATGGAGATTGAGCCGATTCAGTTAGCTAAGGTTTTTGACGAGGTTGATGATTTAACTTACTTGCAAGCTGCTAATCGCGGCATTCGTTTGGAGATATTGCCGCCCGATCCGGGGATTTATGTATTGGCAGATTTGCCGAGGTTTAGGCAAGTTTTAGTCAATTTGGTAGATACTGCTGTTGCTCAGATGGAGGAGGGGAGTATTTCTGTTTCTGCCCATACTTCGCCGGAATCTGGATACGTTCACATTTGGGTGGACGATCAGCGTTCAGTGAGTGCTTGGAGCGAGTCGTGGGATTTGCTGAAGCACGATTTGGAGTGTGATGTTACCAAGAGCAGCGATAATTCTCAGGTGTCTTCTGGAATGAGGTTATTGATGAATCAGACTCTTTTAAGTTTGATGAGCGGAAAGTTGGAGGTTCTGGCTGTGCCTTCTGAGTCCGAAGAGTGCAATTTTAACCGGACTCAGTGTTCTATTCCTTTGGCAACTTTGTGATGAAGAAAGAAGGAAGAAGGAAGAAGGAAGAAGGAAGAAGGGAGAGAACATTGTAGGGACAGGGCACTGCCGTGTCCTCCATTTAGATCGTTGCGCTCCTAACGGATTTAATATAACTATCGCTCGATTAATTGTAGGGAAACGGCACTGGTATGTCCTGATTGCTGGTAATTGTAGGGAAACGGCACTGCTGTGTCCTGATTGTGGGTAATTTATAAGTAGTAAGGTGCGCCGAAGAGCACCCTACATATTATAGATTTTGGTGCCAATCTTGTGATTATTTAACAATTAGCAGTTAGCAATTCGCCGTTGCTAATTTCTAATTCGAGATTCTCTTCTAGAAGCTGATTTTCAAGTACCATTGTGGTGCTAGCGTTTTTCTGAAAACCGATGCGCTCGTAGAAGCTTTGTTTGTAAGTTGTCATCAGGTAAACTCGCTCTACTCGGCACATTCGAGGGTGACTCAAGACGGTTTGCACTAATTTACGGCCGAGTCCTGCACCTTGGTAATCCGGGTGAATGGCGACATCCCAGATGGTAGCTCGATAGATCCCGTCTGAGGTGGCTCTGGCAAAGCCGATCGCGCGTGAGCCATCCCAAACTGTAACAACTGGTTCGCTGTTGGCGATCGCAATTTCCCAATCTTCTATCTTGCGTTCCCTCGCCCAAAAGGCGGCGGCTTTAAATAGTTCTTGGATCTGTGCGATGTCTGCGCGATCGCGACCTATACAAAATTGAATGTGACTGGAATCCCTAGTCGTTGATGTCATGCTCAATCTTCCTTCAACTTGTATCTAAACTGTGTTAATTTTACTGTCTTAGCGGGTATCGTTGATTTTGCTTGGGAACAATCAATGATTTAATTCCCGATTTACAAAACTATTTTTATTCATACATATTTTCTCACTTATTTCGGTGATTATTAATACTTTTTGGGGTAAATTTTGTAAAAAAGTCTTTGACTCAAAATTCCAACTTATAATTCCTACCATTTGAGATTTTAGAGTTGAGATTTTAGAGGCGAAGGACTGATTTGGTATGGGTTTAGAGTTCGCTTACAGAGAAACCAATTTTTTTGTAGTTACAGCCCACCGCACTGACAAAAAACCCGCTTTCTGAAAGTCTTGATGCGTAAGTTAGAGCTTAATATATGGCGTAATGGCTCAAAAATCATCTATCGATCGAGAGAGGTGTTGACTCCACGGGAATACCCGAAGATTGTGCTTCGGTGATTATTAATACTTTTTGGGGTAAATTTTGTAAAAAAGTCTTTGGCTCAAAATTCCCAACTTATAATTCCTACCATTTGAGATTTGAGATTTGAGATTTTAGAGGCGAAGGACTGATTTGGTATGGGTTTAGAGTTCGCTTACAGAGAAACCAATTTTTTTGTAGTTACAGCCACCGCACTGACAAAAAACCCGGTTTCAGAAAGTCTTGATGCGTAAGTGAGAGCTTAATATATGTCCTAATGGCTCAAAAATCATCTATCGATCGAGAGAGGTGTTGACTCCACGGGAACACCCGAAGATTTTGCTGTGGAGTCAATTCTTTAATCTCTAATCTCAAATCGAGTGATATCAAATCCGTTAGCATCGGAATAGTAAATTCGAGTTCACTGTTGACGGTTGAGGGTTGACTGTTGACAGTGAACCGTCAACAGTCAACCCTCAACATCATGTATGAGTGTAACCGGAAATGATATGAATCAGTTTTTCAGCCAGCGGGCGGCGTCTTTGGCGTGATAAGTCAAAATCAAATCAGTACCAGCACGCTTGAATCCTGTCAAAGTTTCCATCACTACTCTTTCTTCATCTATCCAACCGTTGAGGGCGGCGGCTTTCACCATCGCATATTCCCCAGAAACGTTGTAAGCAGCAACTGGCAGGTTAGTTGCTTCTTTCACGCGCCAGATGATGTCCATGTAAGCTAAAGCGGGTTTAACCATGAGCATATCTGCGCCTTCGGCAATGTCGAGAGCAATTTCTTTAAGAGCTTCGCGGCCGTTTCCGGGGTCCATTTGATAGGTGCGCCGATCGCCAAATTGCGGAGCAGAATCGGCAGCATCCCGGAACGGGCCATAATAAGCTGAGGCGTATTTTGCCGCGTAAGACATGATGGGAATATCTTCAAATCCAGCGGAGTCCAGTCCTTGGCGAATTGCTCCGACAAAACCGTCCATCATTCCCGAAGGCGCAATAATATCTGCACCAGCTTTAGCTTGAGCAATTGCGGTTTTCTTCAGCAATTCTAGTGTGGGATCGTTCAAGACGCGGCCGCTTAAATCTCCGACTTCCAAATAGCCGCAGTGACCGTGACTGGTATATTCGCACAGACAAGTATCGACGATGACGATTAAATCTGGTACGGCTTTTTTAACTGCTTCCGTCGCTTGTTGGACGATGCCGCAGTCGTGCCAAGCACCTGTCGCGTCTGTGTCTTTATCTGCGGGAATGCCGAATAAAATAATAGCGGGAATGCCGAGGTCGTAGACTTCTTTTGCTTCTTCTACTATTTTGTCTACCGATAGCTGGTAAACTCCCGGCATCGATGTGACTTCTTTAGCAAAAGCTTCCCCCGGTACGGCAAATAGGGGGTAAATTAAATCGCTGGTTGTCAAGATATTTTCGCGTACCATCCGGCGGAGTTGGGGATGGTTGCGGAGGCGGCGGGGGCGGTGAGTTGGAAACATAATGTTTTTTTTACGGTAGATAAAGCCGTGTTTTTGAGGACTCGCGGCGTTGCTTTAAAAGTCTAGAGCTTATTGTTGGCCGATCGCCCTTTACATAAGTAAACTTCTGTAAAACCCGCGATGGCCATTGTTCGTAGTCAGGAATGCAAGTCATTTCGAGCCTTTCCCGTTCCCAGACACAGCCATAACGGTGCTTGCAGGATCGGTTGGTACGGATATCTCGCTGGCTTCACACCTGCAACCAGCCTGCCCAGAAGCGAGAATAAACTGTAAATTATAAATGTATCGAATAGTAACGGTCTTATGTACAAGCAACTAATTTCAAAGATGAAACCCCTTTTGAAACCACTATTCGCGATCGGTCTGGTACTGACGCTAGCCCTCGGTAACGCTGATGGAGCTCTGGCTGCCCGCAGCGGAGGACGTATCGGCGGCGGCTCTTTTAGTGCTCCAGCGCGCAGTTACTCATCCCCGAGTCGCACTTACGCGCCGTCGGGAGGAGGTTACTACCCGGGCGGCGGCTTTGGCGGCGGTTTCGGTTTCCCGTTCTTGCTGCCGTTTTTTGGCTTTGGGGGCGGGTTTGGCGGCCTGTTCTCGATTTTGATTTTTATCTCGATCGCTAATTTCCTCGTCCAAAGCTTCCGCCGCGCCGGGGGCGGAACTGACGAACTCGGCAACAGCGCCCCTACTACCACTGTATCTGTCGCCCGCTTGCAAGTTGGTTTGCTAGCAGAGGCCCGCGGTTTGCAAGCCGAACTCGACGCCCTAGCGCTAAAAGCCGATACCGATACCGCTACGGGTCGCGCTCAAGTGCTGCAAGAATCTACTCTGGCGCTGCTGCGGCATCCAGAATACTGGGCTTACGCGGGCGCTGAATCTGTGCAAACTCGCTTGGAAGCAGCCGAAGCTAAGTTTAATCAATTTTCTTTGGCAGAACGCAGCAAATTTACTGAAGAAACGCTCTCGAATTATAACAACCAGCTCCGGCAAGCAGGGAGCAGCAAGCTCCTGCCTGGTTTGCAGGAAAAGGGGGCACTGGTGGCTTCTGATTTGAATTCTGATCCCGGGGAATATATTGTGGTGACGGTGATTGTCGGTACTCAAGGCAAATTGCAATTGCCAGCCGTGAAAAATTCTGAAGATTTGCGCCAAGCTTTGCGCCAGATTGGGGGAGTATCGAGCGAGCAGTTGCTGGCGATTGAGGTGCTGTGGACTCCTCAAGCCAACGGGGACACTCTGACTGCTGACGATATGTTGGCCGGCTATCCTGATTTGCGATCGATTTAGTGAGCAAGACTGGGCGCGGAGTATTGTCTACCGCGCCCCATCCTGCAGCTAAGCTGGGCGGGTGAACCCAATTGGTTTTGAGACGCGAATTTTACACGAGTTTTTTGAGGTCGATCGAGTTAAAAAAGATTGTTTAACAAATGCTAGTATTGAGAGATCATGATTCAGCGTGATTCATCTGGTATTGGCAAAGCCTGCCCGGCATGGGTTTTGCGAAGAAGTTAGGCAGGGTAAAAAAAACTGTATTGAGCGAGGACTGCTTCGGCAGAAGTGGCGACCGCGCGCCATCTAAATTATATATGAAAGAAGAAGCGATCGAGAGCTAAAACTTATGGCCGACAGCAGCAGAAAAAAAGCACTTTTTATTTTAAGCCAGTTAAATAATGACGATATCAACTGGATCGTCCATAAAGGCAAAAAGGAAGTTCTAGATCCGGGCGGGATTTTGATCCATGAAGGGAGACAGATCGATGCGCTATACATTGTTTTGAATGGGAGTTTGAGCGTTTTGATCGAGGCTGAGCGGACTAGAGAACTCGCTAAAATAGCCAGCGGAGAACTGGTGGGAGAAGTCTCTTTCATTGACGCTCGCCCTCCTTTGGCAACGGTGAAGGCGATCGAAGAAACTCACTTGCTGGCAATTCCTAGGCGGCAGTTAGTAATCAAACTTCAAAACGATATGGGCTTTGCTTCCCGGTTTTACTATGGAATTTCACTGTGTCTGGCAGACAGGATGCGCGGTACGATCAGACATATAGAATACGGTCGCAATATTGAATTAGATCAACCAGAATTTGAACGAGAGGATATCAATCCTAACGTCCTGGAAAATTTGGCGCTAGCTGAGGCTAAGTTTAATTGGCTGAGAGAAAATGTTAAAGCTTGAGGAATTTTACGGCTTTTTTGAGCTGGGTGTGAAAACTTGCCGATTGATACGGTAATTGAGAGATGTACGATGTAACTTCTCAACTCAAAAAAACTGACGTGCAAAACACAACACGGGCGGGTTGTACCGGAAATATAGAGCGATAACTGCCGGAACTATAAAAACCCGCCCCTTGGGTTTGCAGTTGCAATTTCGCGCGCTGAAACGCAACTACCAACCACACAATCTAGATAATGCCCGGCCCTTTGCCGCGGGTGTCTGCATCCATTGTCAGTTTTCCTTCCTCGCCTTTTTTATCTTTGACTTCTGCGAGAATTCGAGCGCGTTCTGCGGCTTCGGCTTCTTCTTTTGCTCTCAAATCGCCGGGTTCGTTGATGTACATTTCCGGTTCGATCGCGTAATTGTTAACCAGACCTTCTTTGTCTACTGTATAACCATCTGTGGTGTGAATGCTTTCGTCATCGGTTTGGTCATCAGTTTTTGCACTTTTCTGCTTCCCTTCGGTGGTTGTGTGCATGAAGTTAGCGCCTTCGCGTTCTTGCCGCGCTGCTGTCTCCGCAGGAGTAATGCCCCTGTCGTAGTGGGGGGCTTCCATATTAGCTTCGATTTCTTCGTCGGCGGGTGTTGCTTTGCTAATTTCTCTCTCGGGCGGTGTTGGTTGGCGATTAGTCATGATTTATTCCTGAGTTATCTTTTCAAAAAGGTCTTTGCGCTATGTTTAAATATTATGCCCAAGCTAGCTCATTCACAAACTATCTTTGGTTATAGTTTGCGAAAAATTGCTGTGAGGGAAAATACCTTGATGGACTCTTCCTGAAGACTGATAAAATTCTGTTTTTATTTAAAATTTTACTATCTGCGACTATTTGGCATCTATCTAAAGATAGGGAAGTGGCCATTGCCGCTTGAGGATTGGGAATTGTACTAATGACTAATGATAGCAGTTTAGAACCATAATTTTACGGTAGGCCAGTTCTCAAGCTCGATAGTCATCAGTCATTCCCAATTATTCAATTCTTTAATCTAAAGTCGTCTGACTTTACGATTCTTTAAAGAAGCGGATGATTTCGCGGACGTGGTTGAGAAATTGTCCGTCATCGGTGAGTTGGGCGATCGCACTTTCTGCATCTCTTCTCAGTTTAGTGTGTTCTGCCTGATTTGTCGCTTGCAAAGATTGTAGAGATGCGGATACAGTAGTTAATTCTCTTCTGATAGCTTCCCGTTCCCGATTTTGGACAGCCACCCACGAATTCGGATTGTCTGAACTTATTTGATTGGCCAAATCTTTAACTGTAGATTCTAACTTTGCAAAGCGGCTGCGGAATTCGACAATATCTTCGCGGGGGTGCAAAAATTGGCTGCGGATAGTTGTCAGCCGCTGGGCTAAATACTGATAACCTCGGATAGCTGGACGCAGTACAGTTAACAGCAGTGCAGCACCGGAACTGAGATAGCCAACAGCACTAATTCCGGCGGCGGCTAGGGCGTAAAGTGCGATCGCGCTAAACAGGTGAAGTGCGATCGCCGCCAAGAGCGATCGGCTAACTAATACAGTAACGTATTGGAGTTGTTCCCGATCGACAGCAATGTTTTTTTTAGTCGATTCTGCGGCTTGGGCTAAAACTTCTTTTGCTTCAAAATGGATATTCCAGGGAACTGTAACTATCAGCAACAGCCATTCAAAAATAGCAATGGCAATTACCCAATCAATAAAACTGCCGGCGGAGACGTGCAGCCATTGCAGAATGGCAAAAACTAGCAGCAAAAATATGCCTGTGACGGCACCAAAACCTGCGAAAGTGTAGTACATAGCGATGCCTTGGTGGAATGTTGTTTTGATTGTGGGTAGGTGGTTTAGGTGTGGAGTAATAAACTGTGACAGTTAAGTGAGCGTCCTATTAATCCCGGTTCATTAGTTATGAGTAACAATGCAGGTCAAGGGTTGCGATAAACCTGTTTTTTCCCACAAATACTTGCTCTACCTCAATCGTGGAAGGTAGTTGAGATTTGGGGTAGGTTGTTTAGGTATGGATTCATAAGGTGTGACAGTTAAGAAATCGTCCTAGTGAACCCAGTTTATTAGTGATTAGTAATACTCCGGGAGACAAGGGTTTCCAGACGCCTGGTTTGTTCCAAGAACCTACACGGGCTTGAACCCATCCATAATATTTAAATGAAACGGTTTGCTGGTTTGGGAGTGCGTAAGTCCTCAATAATTACTTATTGGCGATTAAGTAGGGCTTGCTGAATAAGTTAAGAAAAATCACGATAGCAATTGAGGAATGATTCAAGTTCAGCGACACATAAT
>NZ_JAUBUG010000084.1:0-27065 GCF_036705345.1 Microcoleus sp. B3-D2 | reverse complement strand
TAATTAATCCGAAACATCTCAAAAACTGGTTTACTAATTGCTGCTACTGTACCTCATAACATCCGGAAGTGCTGTATTCGCTGGAGTTGTTTTCAGCTACTGTCATATAATTTTAGGTTTGAGATGAACTGACAAGCTGCTTGAAGCGCGATAGTTTGCGCTCCATTTAACACAGCATTTGGGCAATTTAAATCATCTTTCCTGAAATTTGTAACTAAACTGTACTTTTAAGTGCTTTATCTGCGCTTCAAGCTCAGCACGCTGAGAAAAAAGCTGGACAAAACCATCTGCAAACCGACGGTCAGGCAAGTGAGCGAGGGAATAACCAAACGCAGAGTTTTAGAAGGGTCTAGAGAACCGAAAGCTGTTTCCTTCCAGATAGTTAATGACAAGAACGAGCCAACTATTCCGATTAATATCAGCGTGACTCCGACAATCAATCCTGTCTCTAGGGTGACATAGCGAAATATTTTGTTGAGTTTCGGGTCTTCGGGCAGCAGTTTTTCACTGATGGCAAAAACTTTGGTGAAGAAAGCGAAAGTTACTGCTTGAAAACCGATGATAATTGCGATCGCAGCATACAGCAGCGTATGCACGTCAAAGCTGATGCTCCCGATATTTTGAGTACCGGGCAACAGCCAAATTCCCACTATTAGACCCACAATCATTAGGAAAACACCCGGATACAAGAACAGCCATCGGGGACTGTAAAGCAGCAGAAATCGCAAGTGCCGCCAGCCATCCCGCCAAGTTCGCAGGTGCGGCGGACGGCTGCGGCCATCGGGAGAGAGTACGGTTGGGACTTCTGTGATTCGCAACTTGTACAGAGAGGCTTTAACGACCATTTCGCTGGCAAATTCCATCCCGGTTGTTTGCAAGTCGAGTTTCAAAATAGAGTCTCTCCTGAAACCCCGCAATCCGCAGTGAAAGTCGCCTGCTGGACTGGAGAAGAATAATTGCCCCACCCAAGTAAGTACCGGATTTCCTAAGTATTTATGCAGTGGTGGCATTGCCCCCGGTTTGATGCCCCCTTGAAAGCGGTTTCCCATCACTAAATCGCACCCTCCCCGCAATTTTTCGACAAAGGCGCCGAGGTTAGAAAAGTCGTAGCTGTCATCGGCATCGCCCATAATGATATAGACTCCGCGCGCCGCGATTATGCCACCCATCAGGGCGCTACCGTAGCCCTTGGCTGCCACAGGTACGACTCTGGCTCCCTTTCTCGTAGCGATATCTTGAGAACCGTCAGTGCTGCCGTTGTCTGCTATGATGACTTCACCGGCAATATCAAGTTCGCGCAGCGATTTCAGCGCCTTCTCTATGCAGACTTCTAAAGTTTCTGCCTCGTTCAGGCAAGGCATGAGTATCGATAATTCGAGAGTGTATTCCCCGCTTGCGTTAGTCTCTTCTGCCATATGTTTATTTCACTCTTGTTCGCGATCGACAATAGTTGCATTTCCAGTATGTATGTTTAAAATATGGGTGGCGAACAAAACTCAATAAAACTTAATCAAAGCGGTTTAGGAGAGTTTTTTGCGGGCCATTCTCGAGCTGTAGTATTATGTGGGTGAACTCATGAATAGAGGCGTTTTTCTTGTTCTGCTTGCTGCCATTTTGTGCAGCGTCCTGGGTCAATTTACTCTGAAGGCGGGAGCTAAAATTTTAGGGCCGATCGGCGCTGCTAATTTAGTAGAAAAAGTTATCGCAATGGCTACTCAGCCTTTGATAATAGCAGGTCTTTCTCTGTACGCAATTTCTTCGATTGGTTTTATCGTAGTTTTGTCCCGCGCTAACATTAGCATAGTCTCGCCTTTATTGTCAATTAGTTACCTGTTTACTGTTTTGGGTGGCAAAATTGTATTTAACGAGCCGTTGCCGCCACTACGGTTGGTAGGTGTGGCGCTAATTATGACGGGAGTAATTTTTGTACTCAGAGGTCAAGCAGGGGGTGCCCCTGGGGGCAGTTAGCGATTACTTTTGACATTGACGCTTGAGTGCGAAATTGATAACTTAACTCAAAGGGTGCGTCTAAGTGTTCTGTTATTAGATAGATCCAAGAACCTACAAGTTGTGGGCGAATCTTTTGAAAAATATAGAAAATGCAACTCTAGACACGATTTGTGCAGGTACACTATATTTGGTGCCTGCACACATACGAAGGCTACTAATTGACACAATATGGCCTCACAAGTTGGTGAGGATTTAATTAAAACCGTATAAGTACGATCGCGGAAGTTTACAGAGCTCGCGATCGGCGAGTGAAAGACGATCGCGCCTGCCTCACCCATAAAAGTTTTAAGTACCAGGGCGATGAGAGCTAAGATAATTAGTGAAATATCGAGGAAAATATGTAAATATATCATTTAACCATGTTAATTATTGTCAATATTTACGCTCGCAGTCAAACCAACTACTGATTAACCGATTTCTATCAGTTTTACAGGAAGTTGCATACAATAAAGATTCTGGTGAGAGGGCATCCGGATGGCAGCCAACTTGATAGGGCGATCGCCGTAAGTGTACAGGAGCAACAACTAAAAACCAGTCGGGTCTAAGCTTTAAGGAGCGGTTGCAAATGTTGTGGGTGCTCATAAACAAGACAAATCCTATCAAGTCCGCTAGTACCGGACTTGATATAAGGGGTAAGGGGTAAGGGATAAGGGGCAAATGAATAACTAAAAACCAACAACTAAGAACTAACAAATAACCAATAACAAATAACCAATAATTAATTCCCAATTCCCATGACTAATGACTAATTATGATTCATATTTATACAAAAATTAAACAGGGGCAGCGATGGCTCGATCGGTATCGGGGACGAAAACCGATATTTGCCTGCGTGCTAGGATTTACCGCTACTGGCTTAATTCCGGGGATTTCAGCAGCAGGAGCAACCCCGCACGATCGACAATTTACTTGTTTAGCCGATGCAGAATTTTTGTATAACGGCCCCCAACCGTCGCCGCAATATCCTTTGCCGCCCCTAGAAGCGGGCGCGTCGCCGGTACTAATATCTCGCGCTGTAGTCGAAGCTTTGGAACTTCCCCTTTACCTATTTAATGCTGGTTTGCCCCTCCCACCTCCGGTACCTGCAATTGATTTGGGCGGCACTCCGGCAAAGTGTCTGATTTCTGGGAATGCTTTAGAACTCGAAACAGTCAAACATTTGCTCGAACAAGGATTAATTTGGGGAGCTAAATTAGCCGCTCAAACTAATGGCAGCTATTTAATTTTAGGGGAGTGCGTAGTTGGGGGAACGACTACTGCTTTGGGCGTGTTAATGGGTTTGGGTATTGCAGCGGCGGGCAAAGTTAACAGTTCTCATCCTCGCTGCAATCACGCTCAAAAATTGGCTGCGGTGACAGCGGGACTCAATAATGCTGAGTGGGAAATTGGCGGACAAAACAGCACTCCCCTGGAATTGGTAGCGGCGGTGGGCGATCCGATGCAAATAGCGGTGGCGGGAATGGCGATCGCCGCGAGTCGGACTTGCGGGGTGCTTCTGGCCGGGGGTACGCAAATGCTGGCAGTGTACGCTTTGATGCAAGCCTTAGCCCGTGAATATGCTCTGCTATGGAGTCCCGAACAAGTTGCGGTGGGGACTACGCGCTGGGTGGCAGAAGACCCTACAGGAGACACTGTAGGACTTGCTAAAGATATCGGCGGTGTGCCTCT
The DNA here is from genome assembly GCF_036705345.1 of Microcoleus sp. B3-D2. Lineage (NCBI taxonomy): Bacteria > Bacillati > Cyanobacteriota > Cyanophyceae > Oscillatoriales > Microcoleaceae > Microcoleus > Microcoleus sp. B3-D2. The sequence continues at coordinate 23,387 of NZ_JAUBUG010000084.1, read as the reverse complement.
GTTGGCCGCGCAGCTAAGTTTTGCTGCATCTCGCTACGGGCAACTGCAAGCTTACGATCGCGGCTATGTTAAAGAAGGTGTCGGTGCGGGAGCGTGTGCGATCGCCAGTGGCCTGACTGCAAATTGGACTCCTCCTCAACTCCTCCAAGCTGTTGAAGCTTTAGCCTCGCGGTGTGAAATTAAACATTAGAGAGTCCTGGAGGCAAAAAACCAGGTTTTTACTGAAAATATGGGGGTTTTGCAGCAACGAATACACTCGCCAACCGGGTTTTTAGTTTTCTGTGCGTCCAGGAATCTTAGGAATTAAACATTAAAAATTCAGATGCGCCGATCGAGCTGCGAACATGGTTGTGCTGCTCACCCAGCTTCCTTTTGGCTGAATAATTATATCACTTTCTGTAGCATTTCTGCTCTCATATTTACAGAATTTCCTACACAATATCTGGCTTTGATGCAGTATTCCCCCTGCTAATTGCGGGAGATAAAAAACTCTATGCAATGAATCTATAAGTAGACGAGCATAAATCAACGCAACTTGTATTTTTTTTTTGATTAGTACCCGATCCCCGCTAGCAATATTTAATTAGGCCCGCCTAGATGTTGCGAGTGCATTCTTTTCGAGAGCAACTGTTCTTCCAAGGCGGCAATTCGATTGTAAGCTGCTGTTAGCTGAGCAGTTAAGCGCTGGATTTGAATCTCTGCGCTCAGCTCTTTTTCCAGGCTTTGAGAATTCTTGTCGAAGTAGTTGTCATCTAACAGTATGTCCTTGTGTTCGAGGAGGCCGTCGAGACTGCTGTAGCTTTGATAGGACGAGGTTTGGTCATTTCCTAGGGTTCCAGAGCGATCGTTTCTCTGTTGCTGGGTCAGCTTCGTCTCCTTGGCAGACTCCAAGAACTTTTCATTGAGGTTTTCTATGAGTTTGTAGAGGGCATCGACTTGTTGGCTCAATACTGTAACTTGCTGGCGGAGCGCTTCCATACAATCATCCTTTGGCTCGTAACTTATATCTTTACATTTTAGGTAAATCTTTACATAACTGTGATTTATCACTAAATTATTTAATTTTTGACGTAATTGTTGTGTTCCCAATCCTGACGGTAGATTTAGGGAGCCAGCTTGAAGATAATCGCTCGGCATTCGTGAGTCGATTGTAGATTTTAGATTCTAGGTTTTACACAGTCTGGGACACAAGAACCGGGTTGGTTAACCCCCATACTTCGTTCAAACCTTCAATCAGAGTTAAAACGTCGGGTTTCTGAGAGTCGGATGGCAGAGCGTCCTATTAGATTGACTTCGCTCTCGCCAGTGCTTTCAGGATTCAGATGAATGGATTTTTAGTTTTTTTAGTTATTAAGCTGTCGCCGATTTAAAAAGGATTTTTTACTTGGGTTGTGTAAAAAGCGTCCTCCAACGGCAGATGGCAGCGCTCTCGTTGTTTCGTTATATTAAAAAATGTAACACAGATGCAGTCGATCGAGCCGGCTGGCGAGGCAAATTGGCCCAAAAGAACTTTTCGCAAACAAATCAGGCGTTAAATTGACGGAGTTTTCGGCATCGGAAAGCTCGATCGACAGACTCAGACCGCAGCAGAACCGAGTACAATGGCTCTGTGTTTGAGGAAGAAATAAGATAAATCGGCGCCAACTACCGGACTCGACAAACAATTATTTCCCGGGCTGTAGAACACAAAACGATCGGTCACTATTTAGAAAAGCGGATTCACAGGTGAAACGAAGGTCTTTGCTATTGGGGGCCGCCACCCTAACTTTAAGTCAATTGGCGGCAGGGTGCGACTCGAAGCCCATTCTCAAAATTCGATCGCTCAAAAACGGTATTCCGGCCCAACTGGTAAGCAAATTTAGCCGCGATGTACAACCGTCTCCGCTTTTGCAGGTAACGCAAGAAGGACAATTAAAAGAATTATTCGCCCTGTTGCAGGAGTGGAAACAGGTTCCCCAATCAAAAAATCAAGCTAACTTGGTGATGTTGGGAGATTACTGGCTGACTTTGGCAATTAGGCAAAAATTGATTAAGCCGATCGATCCTGCTAAGTTTGCTAATTGGCCACAATTGCCAGAAAGATGGCAAAAACTCGTCAGGCGCAACGATGAGGGTAAATTAGATCCTCAAGGTAAAGTGTGGGCTGCCCCTTACCGCTGGGGAAGTACGGTAATTGCTTATCGAACCGACAAATTTAAGGCTTTGGGGTGGACTCCGACAGATTGGAAAGACTTGTGGCGATCGGAATTGCGCGATCGAATTTCTCTGCCAGACAGTGCTAGAGAAGTTATCGGTTTAACATTAAAAAAACTAGGGAAATCTTACAATACGCAGCAATTAGATAAAGTCCCAAATCTCAAAAAAGAACTCGCAAATCTGCACCGACAAGTTAAACTTTATAGTTCTGACTCTTACCTGCAACCATTAATTTTAGGCGATACTTGGTTGGCCGTAGGTTCCTCTGGGGACTTGCTGCCGCTGCTGCAAACTCAAAAGGATATTGCTTTAGTAATTCCAGTTTCGGGAACTGCACTTTGGACAGATTTGTGGGTAGAACCAGCATCAGGCAATCCAGTTTCTTTAGTGGAAAAATGGATTGATTTTTGCTTGCAGCCTCGGGTTGCTCCTCAATTATCTTTGCTGGCTAAGGCTAGTTCGCCGATAATTGTCGGCATGAACCCCGAGGATTTGCCGGAAGCTGTTCGCACTAATTCTGTGTTGTTGCCAGATGCGAAGATTCTTGCTGCTAGCGACTTTCTGCTGCCTTTTGGGGATGCGGGGATTGCCCAATATCGATCGCTCTGGCAAGAAACTAGGCAAGTAGTGAGAAGTTAAAATGTAGAGTGCGTCAGATATTGATTTATCGATTATCCAGAAAATTACTCGCGACTGACGCACCCTACTAAAATCCTTTCACCCTTCCTCGAATACCCGGATTTGAGAGAGATTCTAAATCAATGCGACAGTTAAGCCGATCGCCCTTGCACGAATAAACTGCCAAAGCAGTGCCTTGACGGTTGCAAACTCGCACATTGTAACCGTAATCGTTGGCGACAGTGCCAAAGCGGTTGACAAACTGATAGCGTTCCATATAATCGAGCAAACTCCAAAGTTGGCGGTTGACTATGATAATTACCCAAGTATTGCCGGGATCTACAAACCAGCGATCGAGCAACTTTCCGCCATAGAGTTTTTGAGCTAACCACAGACTCGGCACACTTTTTTCGGTTTGCGAAAGCGGGGGCGGCGGGAAATTAGCAGCGTTGCCAGTCGGGCAGCTCGGCTGCTGGGAATATGCGGCAGATTGTCCCCACAGCAAGGCTCCGAAGCACGCAGAACCCGCAATAAGGAACAAAAATAAACTTTTTGTCAAAATGCAATTCTTGCGGGGATAAACATCGTATTTCATAATTATTTTTTTATTTTTTATGTATTTCCCGTAGGACCGAATTTTACCAACCATTTATGTCGGAAACTCGCCATCTAGAAAACCCGCACCCGCAGAGTACATAACCTACATCTACCTTACATTTTATTATATGCAACAGATGTACGTTGCGATTTTTTGTTGTGTGGGGGTCGGTTTATTAGATTGTTTTTTTTCTTTTATTGTTGGTAAAGCCCCCCACTACAGTCATGTTAAAATTCCGATCGCTTAAACAATGAAGCAGGCAGACAAGCAGTAAAAGTAGAACCGCAATCTAACTCGCTAATTACTTCAATATCGCCGCCCATCATCTGACAAAAACGCTGGCTGATAGTCAGGCCCAAACCTGTACCGCCGTACCTGCGAGTAGTTGAATTGTCAGCTTGAGTAAAAGGTTGGAACAGTCGCTCTTGCTGTTCTTGTGTCATGCCGATGCCCGTATCGGTGACTCGGAAAATTAAAAAGTCTGCATCCAAAATTAACATTTGAGCAACTATCGGTTGATATTTATTTTTTAATTCTTCACTGCTAATTCTTTCGACAGCAAGCACGATCGTCCCATTCGCACAAAACTTAGCAGCATTGCTGAGCAAATTCAGCATTACCTGTCGCACTTTCATCAAATCGCCGTGCATCGCGCCGATATTGTCAGAGATCAATACTTCCAAAGTATTGCCGTTTTTATCCATTAGCGGTTTGATAGTTGTTACCACCTCCTCGATTAAGCCTCCAACATCGAAGCTTTCGAGGTAAATCTCCATCTTGTCAGCTTCAATTTTGGAAATGTCGAGAATGTCGTCAATTAGGTGCAGCAAGTGTTTGCCAGCAGTGCGAATTTTGTCTAAATCCGAGACTACCTCTAAGTTGCCTAACTCTTCGGCATCTTCCACCAGCATATCGCTGTAGCCGATAATCGCGTTGAGGGGAGTGCGTAACTCGTGGCTCATGTTTGCCAGAAAAGCACTCTTGGCGCGGTTGGCGAGTTCTGCTGCTTCTTTGGCCAACTGCCACGCTTCCTCGGCATCTTTGCGTTCGGTGATATCCCGGAGTGTCGCCACTACGGCTTCGACGCTGCCGTCTGTCGCACAAACCGGGCTGAGAATGTACTCGTAGTCGCGGGTTCCCCAGTTTGCCGTGGGGACAATTACTTCGCCTTTCTTGGGCTCGGCTGTCGCAAATATGGCGTGGCATTCTTGGTGAACCCGCTGCATAATTGTTGGCGACCAGCCTAATTCCTGCCAGGTTTTGCCAATCATTTCTCTGGGGTTCATGCCGGCCGCTTGAGCGGCGGTGCGGCTGACATAGGTGTATTTTCCCGATCGATCTACTAGAAAAATTAGGTCAAGAGAAGCGCCTAGAATGCCGTCAACTGTTCTGGCGTGTCGGGCTACCTGAGCGGTCATTTGTCTGACTGTGATGGCGCCGCGGGCTCTGGCGGCGAGTTCAAACCGCAAGAGTTCGTTGGCTTGTTTGAGGAATAGGGTGCGCTGTTCGACTTCTATTTCTAGTTCTGCTTTGGCTTTTTCTAGGGTGAGTTCGGCAAGTTTGCGATCGCTCACATCTGTAGAAATTGTACCGACTGCATAAGCTTTACCTTCGGAGTTGCAGAGGGGAAACTTCAGAGAAATATAAGTGTGCGGGCCATCGTCTTGAGGGATGATTTCTTCGATGGTTAGGGGCGAGGAGGATTCGAGAACTTTCAGGTCATTTTCTCGCAAAACTGCTGCTTTGTCTTGGGGAAAAATATCGCGGTCGGTTTTCCCTGTTATTTGCTCTTTTGCGATGTCGAACAAATTGTCAAAATGGCGGTTTGTGAGCAGGTATTTTCCGTCAACATCTTTGATGTAAATTACTGCTGTTGAGTTGTCTAAAATCGCTTGCAGCAGTGCTTCGCTCTTTCGCAGGGCTTTTTGAGTATTTTGGCGATCGAGTATTTCTGGCTGCAATTCCAAGTTGAGGCGATTTAAGTCTTGCCAAGCTTCCTGGACTAGATTTAAGGCGATCTCGCTTTTTTCTAGTTCTGTATGTACCTGCCGCGACTGGTTTGAGACGGAGTTTTCGGGCAATTCTAGGGGTTGGAAAGCGAGCGGGATGTGGGGATTTGCGATCGGGCCATCGCCCGCAGTTTTTTTATACCGAAAATCGACCGCTAATTTACCGTTTAAACTCGATTTTTTGGGAAATAAATCGGGAAATTCGCCGAAATTTAAATTGTCATAAATTAGATCCAAATTCCGGGATCGCTGCGGTGGTTCGGCGCAGGAGTTAGATGTCCAATTCCCGTCTGCTGTTGATAAATCTGAGTTAGCGGGTTTGGCAATCCGGCGAGTGACGGCCACTCCAAAGGCGAAGGGGACAACGGCAGCAGCAGACAGTGCCAGCAGTAGCCAGTTGTTGCCCCACCAAGTTTCGATCGAGGTCTTGGGGATGAATCGCACTAAAATTGCTGCGGGTTTTCCCGCTAAATTGCCAAGGGATTTGGCAGCTACTGCATAAGTTTGACTGCCTGTTTGTACGTTTCCGGCGACTGGTTTGCCGCCGGCGGCGAGTGCAGATTTCAGCAGCGATTTCTCTGCCAGCAAGTCTGGTAACGGTTGGTTTTTTGTAAATGTTTGCGAACTTGCCAAAACAAATTTGCCGTCAGCCAGCGGTGCGTATATAGCCTGATATCCCCCGCCCTCTAAATTGAGGGTTTTGCTGCTAGCAACTACCGACGTTTTGCTGATAATTTTTCCTAATACTAAGGCAGCAATCACTGTCTGAGTTTTTGGATCTTTTATGGGAATTGCTGTGTAGCGGAGGAGAACAAGGCGATCGCCCTTTCCGGGCGGCAAAGATCCCAATTGTTCCTGAAGTTCTGATTTGGCAAGGATTTCGGTAGCCGTAATTGGCTGTTTTGCAGCGAATACTCGATCGACTATTTTTTGCAGGTTAAAACTTTTTCCCTTATGGTTGGAGTTGACGCTAACCACAATCTGCCTGTTTTTTCCCACTAAAGCCGCGCTGTCTATTTCCCCTGTTTTGACTTGATTTTCCAAAATTTGCTTGACTGATTTTCGCAAATCTGATGTTGTTTGTTTACCGCTGTTGTAAGCTAAGGCTGTTTGGGCGATCGTTTTGCTGTCAGAAGAGTTTTGCAAACGGTCGGCGGCGCTATCGAGTTGGAGATTGTAGTTAATTTCACTAAGGCTCAGTTCGGATTTAGCTTGATTTTGCAGTTGATTGCTTCCAACTGCCGATGTTAGCCAAAGTGCTGCTGCCGTTAGTCCGACGGGCAAGATTGTTTGTAAAGTCAGCAGTCCGATTAGCTGTTTTCTGGTAACCGATAAGTTGTAGGTACACGGCTTGAAAGCTGCTTTCAATCTTCTTTCGGAAGTCGCCACTTTAGTTTGCTGCAGACAATTTGGCTGGCTGTCGTTTAACTGAGTATGAGCCATAGTAGTAAATACGGGATCGGTTTTAGATGACAGGCCATCAATTAATCGGGAAGGGAATCAATGTGAGATTGGAGATTTGAGATTTTAGACTTCGGCGTGAGCGCTCAGTCGAACGATTTTATATTTTATATCGAGTTCGCTTAATCACTCATCATAAAATTGTTAGCTCTCGCCGGGGGCAATAAAGCAAGAAAATGACTGGGATATTTTTAAATAAATCAATTTCTCGGTGTTCAATCAGATTGTCTTATTTAGTTGTTTTTCCATATACTGTCGGCTCCTATTTAAAGTTTGTTGCGAGCAGACAGGGGACATGGGTGTCAACTTCAGACTAAAACCATTTGTATCTCTCGTTTATAGCCGAGTCTCGCTCCCCGTAAATCCCCCTTAAGAAGGGGGACTTTGACGCTCTTGTCCCTGCGGGGTTAGGGGGGATCGGGAAGACTGTGAACTCAAACAGTAGATTGGTACAACATAAGACGTTAAGTGGACACCAATGCCTGCAGACAGTCCGCAAGCTAAGTAGTTTTTCGCTCGACTCTATCGTAAATTCACTTAAACCAAAGTTTAACGTAATTATTGCAACACTTAGATACGCTCGATCGCCTTTTCCCTGCATCACCTTTTTTTCAATCCCACAACCGCCTGCCTGCTTTGCCGCCCAGTCGCTGGTGAGTATCTTTGAGGAGGCTGGGGATGTCTAACTCTTCGGGACACCGGGGCAAACATTCGCCACAATCGGTGCAGCGGTTGCCTTTGCTGCCGGGAAACCAGTGTCCGGCATTTTCAAACATGGCGTAGCGGTATTTGCCAAAGTCAGTCATGTCGCACCCGACGGCGAGATTGCGAAGTCGCAATACTTCGGGAATGTTGATGTTTTCCGGGCAAGGCAAACAGGCATAGCACTGGCTGCATTTGTCGGTTTTCAAAGTGGCTGCAATAGCCGATTCTAGCCGATCGAACGCAGCGAGTTCGGCGTGGGTGAGGGGAAAGTCGCGATCGGCATATTTCAGAGGTTGCTCTAATTCGGTCGCATTTGCAGCCCCCACACTCAGAGTCCCAATCCTAGTATCGCTGAGTAAAAATCGATAGTTCAACTCTAAAGGCGAGAAAGGCGAGCACAATTGTGCGAGAGTTTCCGGAGGCGTGTAGAGTTGCCCTCCTTTATCGGCTGGGGAAATGATGAAAACGCCCATATCTTTGTGCTTGGCGAGTTCAATTGCCGGGGCGTTGCGCTGAAAAAAATAGTAATAATGCAGGTTGACAAATTCAAATAAATCTGTACTTATTGCAGCCAAAATCAGATCCAGAGGCCCGTGAGTCGAAAAGCCGACGTGCCGAATGCGACCCTCAGCCAGGGCTTTGCGTACAGCTTCCATGCAGCCTGTGGGCGATCGCACCCAAGCCAAATGTTCCCAAGTATTCAAACCGTGAATTGCCAGACAATCGATATAGTCTAAATTCAGGCGTTTGAGGGATGCGTCGATGCAGCGTTCCATGGCTGCTGCATCCTCCGTTGGGGAAATTTTTGTAGTGACGTGGAGGCGCGATCGATCGACAGACAAACCAGCCGAAAGGGCCGCGCCAAGATATTCCTCGCTGCAACCGTAACCAGCCGCAGTTTCCAGGTGATTGATTCCCTGAGACACCGCCTGTTGTACAGTCTGACAGGCAGTTTCCTCAGAAGCCAAATAGCGCATGGTTCCCAAGGAAAATACCGACAGGTGCAACTCCGTTTTGCCAAACCGTCGATAGCGCATAAAGGTCAGGAAGTTTCGCCGGGACTGAAGCCGCTTCTCTTGATCAAATCCTCTGGACGGAGGTTTGAGATAAATTCCCGGAAGGCCCGGCGTTCTGCCTCATCAGCATCTCGATCGACCGGTATCGAAGCATCGGCGACGACTTCTTCCATCACCCAGATGGGGCAGTTCGTTCGCAGGGCTAGGGCGATCGCGTCGCTAGGTCGGGCATCGATCTCTTTTTTAACTTCTCCCTGACGGACGATCAGGACGGCATAAAACGTGTTATCTTGCAGCGAGTGAATAACTATGCGCTCCAAGGTAAGACTCCATGCCTCTAAGAAATTGACCATCAGATCGTGAGTTAAGGGCCGAGGAGGTTTGTGCCCTTCGATCGCGCTAATAATAGCCTTTGCTTGCTCCTGACCGATATAAATAGGCAAAGCCCGTCGCTCAGTAGCGTCTCTCAATAAGACAATAGGACTGCGCGTGGCTGCATCTAAGGCAATTCCAGCGACTTTCATTTCAATCATTCGATCGGCCTCATAGAATTAAGAAACTGTAAGGCAGTAGAGAACTTGGACATAAAGATCACCTAAATCCAGTATGACTTGATCTTCGCCTGAATCTGCAACAGATCTGGGACTGTCGATTTTAGATTTTAGATTGACTCCAGGGGACAGGGGGACGGCAAAACCTCCTGTCTCTGGTTTGTCCCTATGGTTTGATGTAAATAAGCGATCGACTACGGAAAAATACTTATGTTTACAGGACTAATTCAATCTCTCGGAAAGCTGAAGTCGCTAGGCAACGATTATTTCCAAATTTCCTGCACATCAAACAACTCCTACCCAATTTTACAAGATTTAGCCATTGGGGACAGCGTAGCCGTGGATGGAGTCTGTTTAACGGTAGTGGAAGTTCTGCCGCAAGGTTTTGTCGCCGTCGCTTCCCCAGAAACCCTCCGCCGCACAACTCTGGGATCATTCCCCGATGCCTTGGTGAACCTAGAAACCTCCCTGCGCGCCGGTAGCAAATTGGGGGGACATTTTGTGACGGGACACGTAGATGCGATCGGCACTTTAGCAACATCAACCCAAACCGCCAACGCTTGGGAGATGCGGTTTACTGCCCCACCAGCAGCAAATTCGGGATGGCAGCGTCAAATCGCACCTTACATCGTTTCCAAGGGCAGCATCGCCGTCAACGGCATCAGCTTAACCGTGGCAGATTGCGATGCTGACGGCAATTGGTTTGAAGTTGCGGTAATTCCCCACAGTTTTGGTGAGACAAACCTCAGCTATTTGCAACCAGGAAGTTTAGTAAACTTAGAAGCAGATATTCTTGGCAAATATGTCGCCAAATTTCTCCGCAGCGGAGCAAAATCCCATCCCGAACCGTGGGAAGAAACCCCCACAATCAACAGTTTGGGAACAATTACACCAGAATTCTTAGCAGAACACGGATTTATTTAATCTGTGGGTACGCACCGCGCACCTTGCTAATATCTGATATCTTACACCCTCCTCAATCAGCCTTTTACGCGCGGGTTATCCTGCCAACCCCACAAGAAAACTCACTCTTTGTGGAACAGGCAGGTGAGCCTGTTTTTGATTTGTATAAGGCCTCAGCAGCGAATTAATTATATCAATAATTGACTGTTCAAAGCAGAGGCACCCCACTAACTCTTAATTCTCTCTCTGCGCTCTCTGCGCTCTCTGCGGTTCATTAATAAAAATCTATTCCTCAATACTCCGGACAGTTTTTAAGCAGCCAGAGTAAGTAGGTAGGCGGGAAAATTTAGCTTTATGTGACGAAACATTAAGTAGCAGGATTCGAGTTAAATTTAACACGTTGTGTGCGGTAGTTTCCTCTTTCTCCTCTAACTTCTACTCCATGAATTACGGCGTAGGCAAGCTCTAATTCATCGTCAAACATTTGTCCCGCTAATTCATCTTTTTTAAGATGTTGCCACTGTAATTCAATTGGGTTCATTTCGGAACAATATTTGGGCAAGAAAAAGATATATAAACCCTGATTTTCCCACTTCGACCACAACTGTTTGACTTCATGACATCGATGTATGGGGCCGTTGTCTTGTACTATTACTCTTAGTCGTCCAATCTCAGCAGCTTGTTGGGCTTCTTGCTCCATCATTTTGATATAAGCTTTTCGATCGACACCCCCAATTACTAAACCGTAAACAAAGCTGATTTTATGTTGAATAAGCCCTACAATACTTAATCTACGACCACGCCTTTTCGTTTGTTCTAGCCGCTTTTGTTCACCTCGTTGATAATAAGTATAGCTTGGTTCACTCCACGCACAAAATCCTGATTCATCCAAATATTTTAAGTCGATTTCTCCCGCAGCCGCTGCCCATTCCAACATATCTAGGTCTGGAGAGCTTTATTTCTCGTACCATGGGGTTTTGTTTTCCTTTATGGCTTTTTCTCGCTCGTTTCCAAATAAACCCTTTTTTTTTAGTATGCGTCTTAATCGGTCGGCACTTAGTTTAACAGAACGTTCTTTTTCTAATTTCTGGACTAATTGAAGACTGTTATATGTACGTGGTTCGTTTTTGAGGCATTCTTTTAAAAACTCTATATCTGACTCTTTCCACTTGGGTTTTGCCCCTCGACCAGGCGATTCCCAAAGCCCTTCCATGCCTAGATGCGACCATTTATGTAAAACCTCTCTCACTGTTTGTGGAGTCCAGTTAAAATGAGCAGCTATTTTTTCAACCTACGGGCCATGTGCATTTAATCTAATTACTTCTGCTCTATCTTTGACTTTTTGTGGAACATCCGCAATTCTCAGTTCTAATAGAGTTTTGTCTTGTTGTTGAGTCAGGAATACCCTTAATCTAGCGCCCATATATTGAGTTACCTCAGTAGATGTATTCTCTTTCTTTACTTATTTTAACATACTTCGTTTTTTTTGCGCCGACCTACTTACTGTCCGACGCATGGATTCGTCTGCAATCCCTTTTGGCTCGATGGTTTGCAGTAATTCTTCTCCCGACTTTTTCCACGAATCTAGCTTTTGCGTCATTTGTCCTATTCTATTATCTTCCGTGTCCCTCGCTTACTTTATTTTTCTCGGCTCCCCCTACTTATTGAGCCGATACATTTCTTTGAATCCGGGCTTTTCTACACTGGCACTTTTCAACTCCAGTCAGTTGTTTCAGTTCTCTGTGAAACTCCTCAATTTTCCATCGATTGGCGCATAAATCTTTAACGTCATCCGTAGAAAACTGAGACCTATCGTTGGTAGCAACATATTCCGTGTCACAGTTTGAGGCAACTACCCGAAATAATTTCACTTTTTTAACCTTGGGAAATCCTTTAACTTTTACAATTTTACCTGACTCATTTTCAGCATTACTCCACGTTAAATCTTCAATTAGTTTATACTTTTATACCCCTCCTGTATCATCAACTAATCGATTTCTTTTAAGCGGACAGTAGTAAAACTTACCCCAGCTATCAATCAACAGCATTAAATCTTTTGTAGCATACCAACTATCCATCAAGACGCTCCCAAAAGGCAATTGGTTGTGATAGACTATACCTTTGAGCATATCTTTTACATGGTCTAGTTTAGTCTTTCCGTCTCCATCAGGGTCATAAATGCGGTAATCCACTATCCAAAAAAGCCCTTTTTTTGGATTGACATAGATGCAAGTAACTAGACCAATCCCCCGAAGTACCCGTTTTTCGTTTCCACTATATTGTCGGCGAGTCAGCTCGATTTTAGTGGCAAATCTTTTATCAATAACTGTGTCGTCAAATAAAAGATAACCTCCTTCATCAGTTTTGATAATCAGCTTAACTTGCTTCCAAAGCATCCGGGAAGTGATTTTTTAAGTTTTTAATAATAAATTAATAGTATCGTGGCTGCACCGCTTGAGATGGTCAGCCAGATTGGTCACCGTATAATTAATTTGACTGCGAGCGTAAATATTGACAGTAGTCAAGCGTAGTAAATTTCATACGCAATAGATTTTTTTGCTCATCTGCTATTTTACAGCCAAGCTTTTCTCTTAAGTCCCCTCCATCCAGAAAAAAATCTTATAAAAAAAATAAAAAAAATAAAATCTAGCAATAGTTCAAGCGATTTTCTAGCCCGGGGTAGCGTCAGGAATCGCTCTAGTTAGTCTGGGAAGAGGGTACGCTATATATAGCGTTCGTGCGTAAGTCCTGAAAATATCGGAACGGACTGGAGTCTCGGCAGAATTGGGAACTGCACTGGTGAAACAGCAAGAGAAGTTGTTTGAACTTTGGCATCGAGTCAGAGATGGTACTTTATCTAGTGGTGATTTTGGTGAGTTGGTTCAGGAGATTCGCTCATCCATTACAGCCACTTTACTCGAAGCTGACAAATACCAAATCACATCGCGGGAAAAAACTCCCTTAGCAAAAACAGTTCGCACTTGTCGTCAACTGCTCAAAGTTGAGCAGGCAATGTGGTTGTTTGTTACCACTGCTGGTGTCGAACCCACTAATAATGCCGCCGAACGCGCCCCACGTCCTGCCGTGCTCTGGCGACGTACCAGTTTTGGTTCTCAAACTCAAGCTGGTAGTGTTTTTGTAGCTCGGATGCTTACTGTGGTGACAACCCTGAAGTCTCAAAAGCGGAATGTTTTGGAGTTTATGACTCAGGCTGTTGTTGCTACTCGTGGTGGTACAGCCATTCCTTCTTTGCTTCCTGACGCTAATAATTGTTCTGATGATTCTGACTTGTTGACGGCTGCCTAATTTTATTCTTTGATTTTGGGGGTGGTTTTTTGTCTTCTTTATACCCCCTGAACGCTTACTTTTATTTGCTCTCCAGGAATTTATAAACCGACATCTCTTTACCTCTAAGAATATGACTTTTTGTTTTAGTCGATCAGCATTGTCTTGATTTGCACAACTTATTGAGACGTGCTGTGTACCATTGACTTTTAACTGAGAAGGCGGTACAATTATTATTAGCTGATTTTGGCTGTATCTTCCACCAAATATCTAAGTCCTGACGGCGAGAAGTGTAAGGTATATCCGCCAATTTAAAAAGCAACAAAAATTTTGGAAAACCTTGTTAAAACCTTATGCGACCCGATTCTCCAAAATCCCCCTCTTTGCCTCTCGTCTCAGTCATTATCCCTGCATACAACGCTGAGCAATTTATTGAAGAAACCCTGAAATCTGTTCTCGCTCAAACTTATCCAGCAATTGAAGTTTTAGTAGTCGATGACGGTTCCCAGGATCGAACCGCTCAAATTGTAGAAAAAATCAGCAAAAAAGATTCTCGCGTTCAGCTTTTGAAACAGCAAAATGCTGGGGTCGCTGCTGCTCGAAACTTAGCAATTCAGAAGTCGAGAGGAGAATATATTGCCCCCATTGATGCAGATGATATTTGGTATCCTGAAAACATAGAAAAACAAGTTCAATGTATGATGGAGGGAGAGCCATCGCTAGGAGTTGTCTATTCTTGGTCATTAGATATTGATGAAAAGGGATTTTTAACCGGGGGAATCCGCGCTTTTACGATTGAAGGTGAAGTTTATGAAACCTTAATTTGCCACAACTTTTTAGGCAATGCTAGCGCTTCGATGATCCGGCGTTCTGCTTTAGATAAGGTTGGCTTTTACGACACTAGCTATATAGAGAAGAGTGCTCAAGGCTGTGAAGATTGGGACTTGTACCTGCGACTGGCAGAATACTATCAATTCGGAGTCGTGCCGGAATTTCTAATTGGATACCGCAAAGTTTACAGCAGTATGTCTAGCAATTATGTGGTGATGGCGAAGTCCCACGCCTTAATGCTGCAAGATGTAAAGCAACGGCATCCTGAAATTCCAGAGTTCCTACACCGATTGTCTGCCAGTAATTTTTTGATGTATTTAGCACACCAAAGTAGTCGGAATGGCAGCGATCGCACCGCGCTATTTTGGTTATTCCAAGCTTTAAAAGCTGAGTGCATCTCACCGTTGTCCCGTTATGGTTTTTACAGAGTATTGGGGAAGAGCCTTTTAAACCTATTATCCCAGTTTTGGAAACCTCAAGCTGCTCTGGAGACCCCTCTGAGTGCAAAAGACCGGCCATCCTCTGACTGTAAATTGAGCAGCCGAGAGCTGCTGGTTGAGAGTCGGCGCAAAAATATCGAATCCATGGTAACGATTGGGAACATTTTTCACCGCTCAATTTCTCGCATTGTCAAGCGAAATCAAGCAGATATTGACACGCTCCCTCAAGTGAACATTAGCGCCACTCCATCGGCAAAGGCAGAGTTGTCTTATGAAAAAAGAAATTCAAGCTATTAAAACTCTGCTTCCCCTCCTCAAGATATACCCTTGGGCAATCCCGGCAATGATTTCCTTGGGTATGCTTGCTTCCCTTTCCGACGGCTTTGGGATTAGCTTATTCATTCCCTTTTTGCAAACTTTACAGCAAGAGCAAGCTCAGGTTATAACTGGCAATTCTTTCATTGATTCTCTGAACAAGATATTCGCTGCTGTCCCTGCTGGCTACCGCGTCTTAATCATCCCCTTGTGTATTTTAGTTAGCATCCTGATTAAAAACCTGATTGTCTATAGTAATTCTATACTTTTTGCATGGTTAAACTCACGGATTAGCCACCGATTGCGTTGCAAAATTTTCAACCAAACTTTAACCGTGAGCTACTCTTTCTTAGAGCGCAGCGAATCGGGAAAGATTATGAATATTTTGGCGACAGAGAGTTGGCAGACTAGCAAAGCTTTGAGTTTGTTTGTTAACTTGATTACGTGTGCTTGTACGATTACTGTCCTGGCGACGCTGTTACTGCTAATCTCTTGGCAACTCACCTTAATTATCACTATAGCGCTCTTCCTCATCTCACAGTTCATCCAATTTGTGACCCGCCGAGTCAAACATCTGGCACAGCAAGCTGTAGACGCCAATTCTCAGCTCGCTGTCCGAATGTGGGAGGGATTAGGGGGGATGAGAGCCATCCGCTCCTTTGGACGGGAACCTTACGAGCAAGAGCGCTTCGATCGCGCTTCCCAGCAGGTGCGAAACACCTTTTTGCAACTCGATATGCTGGGAGGGCTCATCAATCCGCTCTATGAAGTTTTTTCCGCACTCCTCCTGCTAGGAATTTTGGCGATCGCCCTCTTGCAAAACCAGTCAGCTATGCCAACGCTGCTGACTTTTTTATTCATACTCTACCGCTTGCAACCCCAGGTACAACAACTAGATGTAGCGAGGCTAGGTTTAATATCTACCGCCAGTTCTGCTGAACTGGTGATGTCTTTTTTAGAGACTGCTGATAAACCTTACATCCGCTCTGGTAATGTTCCCTTTGACAAGTTAAAGCAGGCGATATATTTTGAGTCAGTTTCCTTAACTTACAATCCTGAAGATCAGCCTGCAATAGAGGATGTCTCCATCGAGTTTAAACGCGGCCAAACTACTGCTTTAGTGGGGCCATCGGGTGCGGGTAAATCCAGCATTATCAGCCTACTGTGTCGCTTTTACGAGCCAAGTTCAGGAGAAATCTATATTGACAACAGCCCCTTACAAGAACTGAATTTAACCGACTGGCGAAAGGGAATTGCGATAGTCAGCCAAGAGGTTCATATCTTTAGCGGGACGGTGAAGGATAATATCGCCTACGGGCGCTTGGAAGCAACAGATGCAGAAATTTTTGACGCTGCAAAACTTGCCAATGCTCACGGTTTCATCAGCCAACTGCCGGAGGGGTATGACACAAAAGTCGGCGATCGCGGCGTTCGCCTTTCTGGCGGACAAAGGCAGCGTATTGCCCTCGCTCGCGCGATTGTCCGCGACCCCGATATTCTAATTCTGGATGAAGCAACGAATGCTCTAGATAGTATTGCTGAAAACTTGATTCAGGAAGCCCTCAACACGCTCAGCCAGAACCGCACCGTCATTGTCATTGCTCATCGCTTATCGACGATTGAAAATGCCGATCAAATTATTGTGATGGAAAATGGCAGGGCGATCGAACAAGGGAACCTCCAGTATTTGCTAAAACTCGATGGCTTGTTTGCCAAGCTTTATCACCTGCAACACCGCAACTTACAAAACTAATAGGAATTTGGTGAATCACTTATGCCTTATCCGATTATTGACATTGAAGTGACACAGCCCCTTCCCACTCTGACAATTTCTGAGGAAGATACAGGAATTGCCTTAGTGGTGCGGCGAAAAGATAAAGCGGTTGGTTTGATCATGCAGCCTCTTCCTCCAAAGAGCGTCCTTTCTCCTGAAGATTTAGCTAAAATGATCGAGGGGGAAGTCGGCACTAAGTTACTTCAGGAAGCGATTAGAGAAGAGTTAAATCCTGCCGAAAATGGCGATCTATTTCCCTCGCTCACAGTGGCAATTTGTACGAAAGACAGACCGGAAAACCTGGCGCGGTGCCTGCAACATTTACTCAAGTTGCAAACACCTATTTTAGGTGAAAATCTTAACTTTGAAGTGTTAGTCATTGATAATGCACCTTCTAAGGAAAAAACAAAAGAATTGGTAGACTCTCTACCAGGAGTTCGCTATGCCCGGGAACCAAAACCCGGTTTAGACTTCGCTCGCAATCGCGCCTTGCAGGAAGCAACTGGGGAGATATTAGCTTTTCTCGATGATGATGTCACGCCTGATCGCCAATGGCTAAAAGGATTGAGGGAAGCTTGGGCCGAAAATCCCGATGCGGGAGGCTTTACAGGGTTAGTGCTACCTTATGAGTTAGCCACTGAAGCCCAAATCTTATTTGAAAGTCGGGGCGGTTTTCGGCGCGGATTTGAGAAAATTCGTTATGGCAAAATCTTGCCTTACAATCCGTTATACCCCTGTGGTGCAGGCCTATTTGGAGCCGGTTGCAATATGGCATTTCGCCGCGATGTTTTACTGAAACTAGGGGGATTTGATGATGCACTCGATACCGGTGCGCCCCTCCCCGGCGGTGGCGATTTAGATATTTTTTATCGAGTTGTTCGCGCTGGCTATCCCCTTGTCTATGAGCCTCGCTATCTGGTGTTTCACCAACACCGCCGAGATTATGAAAAACTGCGCCACCAGTATTGGACTTGGGGGTTAGGTTTAATGGCTTTTGTGGTAAAATCCTATCAGACTGATCCTGCGAAGCGATCGCAGCTAATCCGGCTGATCTTTTCGTGTATTCGCTATAAGTTAAATGAATTGCAAAAGAGCATCAGAGGCTGTCATCCTTTGCCCCCAGCCATGATTTTAGCTGAAAGCTGGGGTGGGATTGTGGGGCTTTTTGGCGAGTACCCCCGTTCTTTAAAACGGATCGAGGAGATTCGGCGAAAATTTGCCTATAAAGAGTAGATTTGCTTCAGAAATTTATTTCTCGTTCAATGCAGGAAACGACAATTAAATATGACTAAGCTTCCGCCCATTGATATCGTCATCTGTACTTATAACAATGCTCCTCTTCTCAACAAAGCTCTATCTGCCCTTGCCCAACAGCAAGTGTCGCCCGACGTAGAGTGGAAGGTGTTAGTGGTCGATAATAACTGCACGGATAACACGCAGGAAGTTGTCGAAAAATATCGAGTGTCTGGAACAATTCCCTACCTTTCTACAGGCTCAGAAACAAAGCAAGGATTAACCTATGCCCGCCACTACGGCGTTCAAAATACAACGGCTGATTGGATTGCTTTCGTCGATGACGATTGCTTCCTGGCAGAAGATTGGGTGGAGCAAGCTGTTAAATTTGCTGCGACTCATCCTGACTGCGGCGCTTTTGGTGGTCGAGTGATTTTAGATTGGGAAACTCCACCGCCTAAATATGTATTAAATTATGGTTACTCCTTCGCACAACAAGAACACGGTACAGAACCCCAAAAAAAATCTTGCCTAGTGGGAGCAGGATTAGTGTTGAATAGAGCAGCTTTGGCACATACTGGTTGGATTGATAAACCATTACTTCACGATCGGATCGGCACTAAGCTAATATCAGGGGGTGATGTGGAAATTGCTTTGCGAATTTATGGCGCAGGATACGAACTTTGGTATACTCCTGATTGCCAGTTAAAGCACTTTATTCCGGCTAGGCGTACCTCTCAAAAATACCTGATAGATATTAACTATGGTCTAGGAACCTCTCAAGTTTTGGGCGATTCTCTGCTTTGGTCTGGTTCTTATCAAGATTGGCTGTTTAAATTTATTTTCGAGGCGGTGAAAGCTTCCCAAAATATCGTAATTCAATCTTTAAAAGCGGCTTTGGGGCGGATGAATCCGGCGGAAGTGGAGATCAACAAAAGTTTTGTGCGGGGTAAGTGGGCCGGAATTAACCGGATGATCCGCATGAACCCGGAGGAACGCCGAGAGTTATTGGGACGTGCCAGAATTGCTAGTTAAGTTCACATTTACTATTAAGTTACGATGAGTGAAGAACAGCTATATCGAGCCAAAATTGAGCCAATTCCAGAGGGAGAGCCGCGTCCCCTGTGGTCTGTGATGATTCCTACTTACAATTGCGCTAATTATTTACGCGAAACTTTAGCGAGCGTCCTCGCCCAAGATCCAGGACCGGAAATCATGCAAATTGAAGTAGTGGACGATTATTCTACCCACGACGACCCGGCAGCAGTTGTTCAGGAATTGGGGAAAGGGCGAGTCGGATTTTACAGACAAGAAAAAAATGTGGGCTACATCCGTAATTTTGAAACTTGTTTGCAGCGATCGCGTGGTCACTTGCTCCACATCTTGCATGGAGATGACGGTGTGCGCGATGGTTTTTACCACAAACTACACCAAGGTTTTTTAGAACATCCAGAGATTGGTGCAGCTTACTGTCGCCATATCTTTATGGATGAAAATGGTCACTGGCAACGAATTTCTCAATTAGAGCAGGCAGAAAGTGGCATATTAAATAATGCTTTAGAGCGCATTGCCGTCCGCCATCCGATCCAAACTCCTTCTATTGCTGTCCGCCGAGCAGTTTATGAAGAATTAGGCGGTTTTGATCGCCGCATTTCTTGTAGCGGTGAGGACTGGGAAATGTGGGTAAGAATTGCTGCTCGCTACCCGATTTGGTATGAAGTGGAACCACTAGCAACTTACCGTACAGGTATTACTTCTTTGAGTGGAAAGGCTGTGCGGACGGGTAAAGATATGCAAGATATACGAAAAGCTTATGAAATGATCCTGCCTTACTTACCTCCTGAACGAGCTAGAGAATTATCGGTAAAAATTAGAGATTGTTGGGCTTTTGCTGCTTTAGCCAATGCTGTTAAATTCCTCACTCAAGGAGAGTTTAGCAGCATGACAGCACAGATCAGAGAAGCGATCAATTTTAAACCGTCCTTAAAATTTTTCTTCGTATCTGTATTTTACTTGAGCATAGCGGGTGCTAAATACTTGACGAAACAAACCGACGTTGAGAAAATGTTTTTGGAGGCGGATAATAAAAAAGTTAACTCTAATTCTAAGGCAAGTTAACTTGATTACCTATATTACCTAAAAGTCTGATGAGTAAGTTTGTATTATGGAAAATTCTGCATATTGATGTTAGTGAAAGCCTGCCTAATTTAATGGCTGAACCCAATTGTCAAGGGTTACATTTAGTGTTTTGGTGGCGTGGTATTCCATTAGGGCAGCAGGAGATTTTAGCTGAACAGTTGCCCATGCCTGCGACAGAACTTGCTCATCGAGTGTTGCAAGCGATTACTCCAGCAGTGCGCGATCGCTTGGGGTTAAAGGGTCAACCTGATGCGAGAGCCTACAACCTTCAGTCTTTAATGGCATTGGAAGCCCCGTTAGAAACCATGAGCCAGCAATTGTCGAATTCTCAGGGAGAAGCAAAAACAGTGTCTTTGGTCATTTGTACACGCGATCGCCCGGATCAGTTGGTCAATTGTTTGCGCTCGCTCCAAAAGCTATCCCAAACCCTTCACGAAATTATCGTCGTTGATAACGCCCCAACTTCTGATTCCACTCGCCAACTTGCTGCTCAATTTTCCGAAGTCCACTATCTCTTAGAACCCCGCCCCGGTTTGAGCGTTGCCCGCAATACAGGTGTCCGCTACAGTAGTGGAGAAATTATTGCTTTTACTGATGATGACGTAGAGGTGCATCCTGATTGGATTATCCGCTTGCAACACAGTTTCAGCAATCCTCAAGTCATGGCAGTCACGGGTCTAGTTCTCCCGGCAGAATTAGCAACTGATTCTCAAGTTATCTTTGAAAAAGAATTTAGTGGCCTGCATCGTGGGTACTGCCCCTTAACCTTTGACGCTCAGTTTTTTAATCAGACAAAAAACATCGGCGTTCCTGTGTGGCAGATTGGGGCCGGTGCAAATATGGCGCTCAGGCGAGAAGCATTCAATCAAGTGGGCTACTTTGATGAGCGCTTAGGGGCGGGGGCATCTGGATGCAGTGAAGATTCGGAATTTTGGTATCGAATTTTGGCAGAAGGTTGGCTGTGTTTATATGAACCCGCTGCTGTTGTCTATCATTATCACCGAGGCAATTTAGCAACTCTACAGCGCCAGATGTATCAGTACATGAAGGGGCACGTTGCTGCTCTCTTAGTTCAGTTCAACCAGTACAAACATTGGGGGAATCTCTATCGCGTCTTAGTTTCTTTACCTTGGTACTATACCAAATTGGTATTTTCGGGAGTTTTTCAGGGATTTCAAAATCGGTATAGTACGGTGTTTAGCGAAATACTTGGCTATTTTTCAGGTTTAATTTTTTACTTGAAAAATTGCTCGAATAAGGCTTATTAATTTATAGAGACTTTCAACGGAGAGATTAAAATGCAGCTATCTAATTTAACTTCTAAAAAACCTTTAGGTGATTTCCTGAGCCGCAACCCGTTTCCTCATGGTTTGACTCAAGGATTCTTTTATCGGGAAAAGATGCGAGCAATTTACCGAATTGCCCCTGACGTTCCCTGTAAAGAAGTATTAGAAGTCGGAGGCGGTCAAGGTGGCTTGACGGCTTTACTCTATCCGCAAGCACAGATTACCAACATTGACCTCGATCCTAAATATGCAAATGCCCCTTGTAACCAACAAGAAAAAGTCCGCTTCATCTGCGGTGATGCCACGAATTTACCGTTTGAAAATGAATCATTTGATATAGTAACGATGTTTGACGTGATCGAGCACGTTCCCGACCATCAAAAAGCAATCTCAGAAGCGCTGCGAGTGCTCAAACCCAAGGGATTTTTATTAGTGAGCACTCCCAATGAAAATTGGCGATTTCCCTACTATGGATTTATGAAACCACTTTGCCCACCGGAAGCGGAGGTGATGGCAGAATGGGGTCATGTCCGGCGCGGCTATACGATCGATGAACTGACAGCATTAATTGGTTTTCCTTGCCAAACCTCTGCGACTTTTATTAATCCATTGACGGTACTTTGTCATGATGTTGCTTTCTCCCGTTTATCTTCTCTCAAGCGCCAATTTTTTTGTACTGCACTCACTCCTTTAACCTGGGTGAGTTATTGGCTGCATAAACCTGAATCATTGGGGACGGAAACTGCATACGCTTGGCAAAAGTCAGCCTAATTAATTATCCATGCTTCAACCAATTAAGCAACAACAATAAAATTTATGAATTTGATGAATACTGAGCTTAAGGCAAGGTTCAACAAACATTTTTCATCTTTGATTTCTTGGCTATTGAAGCATCAAGAATCAATTACTATTGTTATCGTCTTTATCCTTAGCTATGGTGTCTTTTTGTTACGTCTCCACTTGCCTACAATTCGGATGTGGGATGAATCGAGATTAGCTGTAAATTCACTCGAAATGCTCATTAATAGTAATTTTCTAGTGACTCATTTTGATGGAAAACCAGATATGTGGAATACCAAACCACCCCTGTTAATCTGGTTGATGGTAGCTTCCATGAAAATATTTGGTGTGAACGAATTTGCCCTGCGATTTCCTTCGGCAATATCTGGGATAGCTACGACCTTCATTTTATTAAAATTCTGCAATAGTTATTTTCAAGATATTAAAATTGGTCTGGTCAGCGCTCTAGTTTTAATCACCAGTATTGGATTTGTAGGAGAGCACGTTGGCAGAACAGGAGATTACGATGCTCTGCTTGTGCTTTGGATAGTCATTTATTCACTATCCTACTTTAGCTATTTGCATAGTGATATACCGAAAAAGCGCTATCTATATTTGGTTCTAACAACTATTGCCTTAGTCCTAGCAGTTTTAACTAAAAGTATCGCTGGATTGATGTTTTTACCGGGGCTTTTAATTTATACTGCTTGGCAAAGAAAACTTAGAAAAATTTTATTTGCGCGAGAAACTTATTTAGCAGCTACATTTTTTATACTTGCAGTGTCGAGTTATTATATGTTGAGGAATTATTTTAATCCTGGTTACATTAAAAGTGTTTTATACATTGAAGTTACAGGGCGATATTTATCATCATTGGAAAACCACAAAGGCGAATTTATTTTTTATGTCAAAGATATTTTTAACTCAAAATTTATTCCTTGGGTTTATTTTTTGCCGGCCTGCTTTATTCTGACTCAAATGAGTGCTAGATCAAAATTAAAAGAACTTAGCTTATTTGTCTCTTTACAAATAATCTGTTATTTGCTAATTATTTCTAGCGCTCAAACGAAATTACCTTGGTATGATGCACCTTTATATCCGATGATGTCTTTACTGATTGGCTTAGGAATTGCAGAGTTTTTGCAGAGTATCGCTAATTACTATAGCTTTAGCAGTTAGAGTCGATTAGGGAGTTACCCCCCTAACCTCTCCTTCAGAACCGTGCGTGAGACTTTCACCTCACACGG